>NZ_JAUBVR010000006.1:116117-122047 GCF_036705955.1 Microcoleus sp. A6-C6
AATTCCGCCGACAATTCCGCAAATAACGGAAACAATTCCGCCGATTGTTGGGCAGACAGCGCCCCCGCAGGAGTCGGTAGCAGTAACTTTGATCGACTTTAACGCATTGTCACCCAGGACGATCGCACCCGCAGCAACACCCGCAGCAACACCCGCACCGCAACCCTCAATCCCCGATGCAGAAGACTTGCAAGGCCGTCGCAAAATTCCACCGCTGGACACTCCCGGCGCTGCTGCGGGTCAAATTTTAAGACTGGATTCAAGTATCGCCAGTAAGTTACCCCCCAGCCAACAGGCAACACCTCCCAACGAAACAACGCCATCGCTGAAGCCTACTTCTAATTTAGTTCTGGGATATGTTCCGCCTCCCGATCGACTTTTTGAAGGTAACGACATACAGGAAACAATCTGGGGAATCGAACAAACAAGGAATCAAGAATTTGGACAATACCTGGGAGTAACAGCCAATCTTCCAGATCAAAAAGTCATGATTGCGACATTCCAACAAACATTAAGAAATATCGAACAGCAAACCGGCAAGCGGTCTGGTATCATCTACATAGTCTCGCGAGCCGATCGACTAGAACTAATTTTAGTTCCTCCCGTGGGGCGGCCGATTCAATACAGCGTCCCTGAAGCCAACAGAGCAGCTCTTTTTCCAGCCGTTCAGGAGTTGCAGACTGAAATCACCAGTCAGGCAAAACGCGGTACTACCAGTTATCTACACGCCGCCCAGCAATTATATAAATGGGCGATCGCACCTCTAGACAAAGACTTACAAAACTTAGGAATTCAGACATTGTTGCTGTCAGTCGATCCGGGATTGAGGAGTGTGCCGTTTGCCGCTTTACACGACGGTAAAGGCTTCTTGATTCAAAAATACAGTTTCAGCCTAATTCCCAGTTTCAGCTTGACTAATAGCGATTATAAAGCAGTTAGAGATGCCACAGTGCTAGCAATGGGAAGGTCAGAATTTGTTGACCAAAAGCCCTTGCTCAGTGTGCCGATCGAATTGCAGGCGATTTCTACCGAGTGGCACGGGCCATCTTTCCTCAATTCAACTTTCACTATAGATAATCTCAACTCGGAGCACGCCAAAAGAGGATTTCGGATAGTTCACCTAGCAACCCACGCCGACTTCAAACCGGGAAAACCAAGCAATTCTTACATTCAACTGTGGAATTCCAAATTGCAGCTTGATCGCATGGAAAGTTTAAATTGGCGCAATCCGCAGGTAGACTTATTAGTATTAAGTGCTTGTAGAACAGCCTTGGGCGATGGGGAAGCAGAGTTAGGTTTTGGAGGTTTAGCGGTAAAATCTGGCGCGAAATCTGCGTTAGGGAGTTTGTGGTATGTTGACGACGGAGGCACTTTGGCGCTGATGAGCGAATTTTACCACCAGTTGCGAGGAGCGACAACTAAGGCAGAAACTCTGCAACTTGCTCAACAGGCGATGATTGCTGGTAAAGTTCGGATCAAAAACGAGCAGTTACTGACAACAGCGGGCAAATTGAATTTACCGGCTAATATAAAACAACAAAACCAAGATTTTTCTCATCCTTACTACTGGAGCAGTTTCACCCTAATCGGAAGTCCTTGGTAAGAAGAGTTGACAGTTGATAGTTGGCAGTTGACAGTTGGCAGTGGATAGTTGGCAGTGGATAGTTGGCAGTTGGCAGTCAAGGGTAGGGTGCGTCAGGAAAGGTGATTTTCAATCATCACTCCTAATCTCATTCTGACCCTAAAAAATTGGTTTAAAGCCTCTCCCTGATCGGGAAAAATTAAAAAAAGAAGACGATTCATTACCCCAATCCTCTTCCTTATAGGTAGAGGTCGCCCTCATCTGTCAACTGTCAACTGTCAACTGAATGAAGCACCATTTGTTCTTGCCATCAGAATCATATTTTTCCGATTACCAAGCGAGTTAAAAATTATCAAGAAGCAGAAGCTCTTGGCCCTCCCTGTTTCACATTAGGTGCTGCGGTTCCATAATTGACGCGACAACCGATGTTTAACAAACTAGAACTGCATTCGAGAGGGACAATTTGCTGGTCGAGGAGAGCGCTGCAACTTACATACTGGTCGTTATTAGTATCTCTTACCATACATTCGATCGCTCTAGCACCCGATCGACTCGCCCAACTCTTCATACCTGCGACTGCAATCATGTGCTGCCAATAAAACCACAAGAGCAACACTCCAAAAAGTACAGCAACTCCTAATCCTACTTTAATCTTCCAACTGCTCAGGATATTTCCCAAGCTACTTTTTAAGTTGTCCGTCAAAGAAATAGAGGTTTCGGAACTTATTTCTGGAGGCGGCAAATTTGTTGGTGTTTGTTCTGGGATTTCCGACATCACGTATCTCCTCTGATTTTTGCGACTTGCTGGGAATTGCCGGGGGCGACGGCGCGCTCTTGCAAATTATCTAAAATTTTAGCAAAACTCGTCTGTACTGGCAACCTCAAAAGGTAGTAGCGCCCCGGAAGTATGTATATTGATCGATCGCGAGCGCGATTTCTATGCCTTTTGAGGTATTGCACAATTCGCGCTCGGCTATTTGTACCTAAGCCACTAAAATTTTGTCGATGCCCTTTAGTAGTAAGTGCTTATGGCGCACTTTACGACAATTACCAATTTCAACCTCCCAAAAGTTCCAATAAGTCAGCCTCCGAAAGTATTTCAATTCCCAAAGATTGAGCCTTTTCTAACTTAGAACCGGCATCTTCACCCACAACCACATAATTAGTTTTAGCGCTTACAGAACCTGTGACCTTACCTCCAGCTTTGACAATCAAATCTTTAGCTTCATCTCGTTTCAGAGTCGGCAAAGTTCCCGTCAGCACAAAGGTTTTGCCAGCAAATTGTAAATTCATGTCTGCTAAATTCTGACTTTTAACTTCTGAGTGCAATTGCAAACCCGCAGTTTTTAACCGTGCGATTAAACTTTGATTCGCCGGAACTCGAAACCACTGAGAAACCGATTGTGCAATCTCCGGCCCGATGCCGTATACGCCCTCAATCGCCGCCGCCGATACTGTGGCTAACTCTTCCACATTTGCAAACCTTTCTGTCAGCAATTGAGCGTTGACACTACCAACGTGGCGGATTCCCAAGCCGTAAAGTACCCGCGAATAAGGTTGATTTTTCGATTGGGCGATCGCACTTACCAACTTTTCTGCTAACTTCTTACCCATGCGTTCCAAAACCATCAACCTTTCCGCAGTCAAATCGAACAAATCCGCCGCCGACTCCACCAGATTGCTATCAACCATCTGCTGCACCAACTTTTCCCCAACACCGTTAATATCCAAAGCATCCCGGCTGCAAAAATGAATCAGCGAACCCCTCAAAATTGCCGGACAAGACGTATTGATGCAGCGAGTAACGGCCTCCCCTTTTTCCCGAACCACAGGCTGCGCGCATTCGGGACAGCAGCTAGGCATTTGAAAAAGTTGAGCATTTTGGGGACGAAGTTCTGCTAAAACTCGCACAACTTCTGGTATAATTTCCCCAGCTTTTCTGACAATCACAGTATCGCCAATGTGGAGATTTAGCTCGGAAAGTCGATCGCTATTGTGGAGAGAAGCGCGCGAAACCGTGGTTCCAGCCAACTGCACAGGTTTGAGTTCCGCCACAGGAGTCAGAGCCCCGGTTCTCCCGACTTGTACAGTTATTGCTTCTACAATTGTAGGGACTTCGGCCGCCGGATACTTCAGGGCGATCGCCCAACGCGGAAACCTCTGAGTAAAACCCAACTGTTTTTGCAACAAAACCGAATTAATCTTAACAACAACCCCATCTGTCATGTAAGGCAAATTTCGCCGTTCAGTATCCCAATATTCGTAATACTCCCGCACCTCATCCAAAGAATAGCAAACTTTGCGATTGGGATTCACCTTAAACCCCATTCTTCGCAACAATTCCAAAGATTCCCCTTGCGTCTTTTCCTGATTAGCTTCATCTAAATGCAGAGTATAAGCAAAGAAATCCAACCGTCGCTGATCCACAATTTTAGAATCCAACTGTCGCAGCGTACCCGCCGCCGCATTTCGAGGATTAGCAAACAATTGTCCCCCTGCTTTTTCCCGTTCCCGATTAATTTCCTCAAACACAGCTAAAGACAAAAAAGCCTCTCCCCGCACTTCCACAACAGGCGGCGGATTATCTAAATTCAGTTTTAAAGGAATCGAGCGAATAGTCTTAACATTTTGAGTAATATCCTCTCCCGCAATCCCATCTCCCCGCGTAGCACCGCGAACTAAAATCCCATTTTCATAGGTTAATGCTAAAGCAGAACCATCAATTTTTAACTCGCAAACATATTCAGTAGTTAATTGCTGATTTTCCCCTGCTAACTTTTGCCATCGTTCCTGCCATTTGGTCAATTCCTCAAAATTAAAAGCATTTTCCAAACTGTAGAGAGGAATATTATGCTTGACGCTAAAAAATTGAGTAGCAGGCTGTTCTCCCACGCGCTGAGTCGGGCTTTCGGCAGTAATTAATTCAGGATAATCTGATTCTAACTCTTGTAACTGTCGATAAAGGCGATCGTACACCTCATCAGCCATCATCGGCGCATCAAGAACATAATAAGCATAGCTAGCTTCCTGTAGCTGCTGCCTCAATTGTTTAACTCGCTGCTGAATTTCGGGTTGCATATTAATTTAAAAGTGTATATTTTCTAACCGCAGATGCGTAGGACAAACAAAAACCATAGAGATTTTAGCATTATCTCTGCCGCTCTGCGGTTGTAGCTGGGACATTTAAAATCGATTAACGATCCCAATCTTCAACTTCATAAAGGAAACGAGTCCCCCCCATCAGCTTGCGATTCGCCGAGGTACTTTGCACAAAAACCGCATACTTTTCTAGATTGCTCGGTTTGAGACGAGCTGTCTCCCCCATTGGCAAACCCAACATTTCTCGCGCTGCTTCTCCTTCAAATAAATCCCCTGTGGAACGTTCCATCAGCACAATTTCTTTTTTGCCTTGGATAGTTTCTGTTTTAGTAAATTCATAAAACCCGCGCCCGGTTTTAAAAGCCAAACCATTCTCCAGAACAAAAGCTTTAATCGAAATCTCATTGTCTACTTCGAGAATCTGAAATCTCCCCGATTTTACAGTTCGCAATTCTGCTGATTCATAAACAGCAGCGCCTTCCCGCTTGAGCATGGTATCAAACATTTTGTTTAATCCGCGACTCATGCGACCTTGACTGACTACTTCTTGTTCGTAAGCTTGTAGTTGTTCGTTAGACGACTGTTGGTAACAAACTGCTAAAAACAAATCTGTGATGTAGGAAAACTGGTCGAGATTGAGGTGAAAACCGCCAGATTTTTCGGCTAGTTCTTTGTAGAATAAAGTGGCATGGGGACGGTTGAGAGCTTGGATGCCGTACACGGCAATTCCCATCTGTGCTAACTTATCTACTTCCTGACGCCAGTTAAGTTTTTGGGGAGTTTGAGCGGGTGCGTGCGGGATGTCGTCGCCAATTAGTACGAATGTTTTGGAATTAGTTGGAGTCCAAGAAAGTGATTGAGCTTCGTGCAAGACTAATTCATAACATTCTGGAGCATCGCCACCGCTAGTGGGTTCTACATTTTCAACAAAATTGCAAATTTTGCCGACATCGCCTGACAAATCGAGGTGTTTAGTCACATAGGTGCTGCCAGCGTCGCAATAGTCCCCGTGAGCAATAATGCCAATCCGAATGCCCGGAATTTCATCAAGCAGTCTTGTCACCGTCTCTTTAATTTTCCGACGAACTTGGGTCAAGCAAGGGTACATACTGCCGGTTGTATCAAAGCTGAAAACGACTTCAATGTTGTTGGTTGCCATGACCTGATTTTCCGTGACATACTCCTACGCCAACTGAGTACAGTATGGCGTAGGCTTCTCAGTGACTCCAGCTATTGCTTCGGACATTGA
>NZ_JAUBVR010000131.1:0-8365 GCF_036705955.1 Microcoleus sp. A6-C6
ATGCTATATCTGCCCATTTTTGTGACTTATTTATGCCTTCTTTAATTCCCCAATCTTAGACCTGAATCCTTACGGCAGAACTAGCATTTTCGGCGGCGCGGACATCTTGGCTGATTGCTAAAAATTCAGGTAGTACGGCACCGATTTCGGGTGGCGGTGCTGAGGCTATCCAGGCAAGTTGTTCGGTAATGGCAACGATATCTTCAGAATTATGACAGCGGTTGAGGGTATCAATGGCAATTCCCACCATTGCCTTTAATACTACTTTTTGTTGATTAGTTGAGCGGATTAGATAAAGGAGGGTTTGTAGCGCTGCAAGTCGATTGTGCTGATAAGCTTTGACGATAAACGAATCCATCAAAGGCATCGGTAAGTGAATGATTTGGTCGAAGTACGGTGGCAGACACCGCAGCCATTTTACTTCGTCTCCCTCCGGCACGAACCGCAACAATAAAAACATCCACAGTAATTCTGGAATCCAGAAATAAACCCGCAAAGTGCCCAGAATGAAGGCCACACCGGACGCCACAAGGAACGCCATACCGAACGCCACATCAAACTCCACACCGGACGCCAAATCCAAATCCATAGCCAACCCCAGAATGGACGCCACCAACATCACACCGGACGCCATACCCAACTTCCCACCGGACACCACACCGGACGCCACACCCAACGCCACACCGGACGCCACACCAGATGCCACACCGGACAGCAAACCCAACGCCACACTCAACGCCACACCCAACGCCACACCAGATGCCACACCGGACAGCAAACCCAACGCCACACCCAACGCCACACCCAACGCCACAACATAAAACTGAGATTGAAATAAAGATTGTAGGGGGATGAGTTGTAGAATCGAGGGCGTTAGTTCAGTTGCGAATAACAGACCAGTAGTCATCAAAAAAATAATACTAATAACAATCCACGTAATTGCTCTCAACCACTTTTGCAACTTGGTATTATCGCCCCGTGCTACCCAGTTTCCAAGAAACCAGCCCATCAAAAAAAGACTGCTTCTCAACCAATTAAATGGCTCGACTACCAGGGAATAAATGATGCCAACTAGCAGTGCAGCTACTACAGGCACTGCTACTGTCAAAAACCAGACTTGTCCCGCATACCGCCGCAGCTTAGGATTATCTCTAAACTCCGCCCGCATACTAAAAGGATTAGTATAAAATTTCAAATCGGGGTGAATTTCCCGCAGCCACTCCGCCAAAGTAAAAGGTTTAAAGTAAATCCAGTAGAGAAGGCGAGCACATTCAGCTAGATAAGTCAGATTCATATTTATCCTAACCATCACACCACTTCCCTAACAATCCACCCAAACTGTTACACAAAAGCTTTTTGAACAAATCCGAAACAGTCTCTCCAGGAATTACACCTCGTAAAACCATAATCAGAACAATTATCACAATTAGACCAATTCCCCAAGTAAATATTTCATCAAGTTTTAGCCCGAAATTTTTAGTTAAATTGCCCACCCAAATTGGCACATCCCAGAATAGCCAGCGCAGCAAATGCCAAAACTTCTGAGGGCGCTTGGGTGGAGTTGGCAATTGTAAAACTACCCTGGCTTGGTTTTGAAAATTCTGCTTAGCCCACTTCACATCTTTACGATCTTGTTGCGCTTGCCAGAGATATCTTCCGGCTAATTGCAAAAGCACAGGATGCCCTTCTCCCCACTCCAAAGCTAGGCGCTGATTTGTTTCAGTTAAAGCTGGTATTGTTCCTTTAGGCAACTCGACTAATTTTTGAGCTTCTGCTTCTGAAAAATTTTTTAATGAGCAGTCTGAACCGACGTTGAAAAAAGAAGAGGTCAGTTTATATTTGGTGCGGTAGGAATCAAGAGTTTCTAGAGAGGCTAATACCAACATCATCGCGCTATTGTTGATTAAGGAGTGAAGATTATCATAAAATCCTTCATCAAATTTTTCGCGATAACTATCCTGAAACAGCGCTTCAAATTTATCTATACATAAGACTGGTAATATTTTCTCTGCCTCACAAAGTCTAATGGCTTTAGCAAAGGTACGACGATTCCAATCGGGAGCTTGAAAAGCTGTAACTAAACTTGGTTTGGCTTGAATAACTGGCACGTCGCTCAACTTTTGAGCAACTGCTTGATAGAAAGTATTTTCTTCTTGGCATTCACCATCTTGAAATGATAAATAAATGACAGCATAAGGGCTGGAAGTGTATTGACGATGATTGCGACAAATTTGATAAAAACGCCAAAGTAGGGATGACTTGCCAATTTTATGTGGCCCCACAATATTAACGCTGGTTGGCTGTGGGCCTGTCATCTGAGATTGAATAAATTTTAGTTCGTCTTTGCGCCCCACAAAGCAATCGCGCTTTTTCAGCATAGAGGGTGCAGAAAACGGACAGGGAGATGGCGAAGGGGGAGCCATAGAGTTATTTGACTAGAGGAGAAGCGGACTCGTATATTTATAATACATTATAATGCTGTAGAACATGGCTCAGTCCGCCAGTCCGCAAGATGCCTGTTCCACAACATATCAAATTCTTGTGGGGTGGGCATCTTGCCCGCCCAAAGAAACAGGCAAGATGCCCACCCCACAACATATCAAATTCTTGTGGGGTGGGCATCTTGCCCGCCCCAAAAAGACTTATCTCTCGCGCTTTTACACCTTAAACTCTTCCCCAATCCGTCGCATCGCTTCCTCGACATTTTCCCGACTATTAAATGCCGAAATGCGGAAATAACCCTCACCCGCCGCGCCGAAACCAGAACCCGGTGTCCCCACCACATTTACAGTTTGCAGCAACTTATCAAAAAACTCCCAACTCGTCAAACCGTGAGGCGTTTTTACCCACACATAAGGCGCATTTTCGCCACCGTAAACCTCGATTCCCGCCGCTGTCAATTTCTCGCGAATAATCGCCGCATTTTCCATGTAAAAATTGACTAATGCCTGAATTTCAGCCTTGCCTTTCTCAGAATAAACCGCTTCTGCACCGCGCTGCACGATGTAAGAAACGCCGTTAAACTTAGTAGATTGGCGGCGGTTCCACAATTTCCAAATTTCCACATCGGAACCGTCTGCTGCTTTTCCTGTTAAAGTCTTCGGTACTACTGTAAAGGCGCAGCGAGTACCGGTGAAACCAGCATTTTTTGAGAATGAACGAAATTCGATCGCACAATCGCGCGCACCTTCAATTTCGTAGATAGAATGCGGTAAACTCGGATCGGTAATGTATGCTTCGTAGGCTGCATCGAAGAAAATAATCGAGCCGTTCACCTTAGCATAATTTACCCAAGCTTGCAAGTGTTCCTTCGTTGCAGTTGCGCCCGTCGGATTGTTCGGGAAACACAGGTAAATTAAATCGACTTTTTTGTCTGTGGGAATTTGGGCTGTAAAGTTGTTATCTGCTGTAATTGGCAGGTAAACAAAGCCTTCGTACTCGCCTTTATCGTTCGCATCTCCCGTGTGTCCGGCCATCACGTTTGTGTCTACATACACCGGATAAACTGGGTCTGTAACTGCGATCGTGTTATTGTTGCCAAAGATATCGAGAATGTTGCCGCAGTCGCACTTAGAACCGTCAGAAATAAAGATTTCCGAAGCATCAATCTCGCATCCCCGCGCTTGGAAATCGTGCTCGGCAATTTTCTGCCGCAGCCACTCATAACCTTGTTCCGGGCCGTATCCTTTGAAGGTATCCCGCGAACCCATTTCTGCTACCGCGGCCACCATCGCCTCGCGACAAGCTTCTGGTAAGGGTTCGGTGACATCGCCAATCCCCAGCCGGATGATGGGCGCTTGGGGATTCGCATCTGCGTATGCTTTCACTCTGCGCCCAATTTCGGGAAACAGGTAGCCGGCTTTGAGTTTGAGGTAGTTGTCGTTGATAGTTGCCATTTTTGCGATCGCGTGTTTGTTGTAAAATAGCTTACTGCTAATTGGCATCTAGCTGTTGACTGTTGACTAAAAAATCCCTGGATTCATCCGTTAGAGTAATTCTAAAATCTAAAATTGGTAGACGATTGACAAAAAAATCAACTAGCTTGTATAATCAGAATAGTGTGCAGTGCAGAAACTATTATGGACGAGATCGAATATGCCAAACTCTATCAAGAACTGGCCGCAATTCTGAATGAGTTTAACTTGGGTTGGGTAGTTCAACAAGTTGCGGATACTGTAGAGATAGGCAAAGTAATTCAAGAGCGATCGCTCAAAAGAAAGACACCCCTGCTGAAGATAGAAGATTATACCGCAAAAGAACAACTTTTGCTGTTAATTGCTGCTGTCGAACAAGCGACGGTGAACACTTCGGAAATGGAAGACGAAATTGCTTATTTCCTGAAAGTAGAATCAGAAACATCCCCCCTCGGCACAAAAATTGTATTTGCGAATTCCGCAGCAGAAACAGCCCAAACAATCGAGTTTACCTCCAGCGTGACAGCCCCACGCCACAAACAGGCGATCGCCCTCAAACAATTACTCGAAAAACTGCCCTCTGAGCCGAGCAACTACGCCGTCAATTCCGAAATCAAGAGCAAATTAAAAAGCTCGATCGATCCCGATTTCAACGGAGTGCTAGAACAAGCAAGAATTTTTGATGCTTACCTTTTTACCATCCTGCTCAAAGCAGTTGCCAATGAAAGTGGCAATATCTATTATAACAATGTTTTAGACGACGAAACACCGAAAAATTTAACATTTAGAAAAACAGCGGGAACAATCCACGGAACCGCACATCCATACACTCATGCTGTGGTGGAATTTCCCGACAAACCAGCCCTAGAAATTCACCTCGGAGTCAAAGTCCAAGGTAGAGCCGGAGTTCTGCACAATTGCAACGTTTTAATCTTGTACCAAAAAGAAGCAAATATTTGTCGCTTGCTCAACCGCGAGCCTCGACACTCCCAGGTGATTTTAGCAGTAAAAGCTGAACATAGTACCTCGGAACTTCAACTAGAAATGGCTGGTGCTTTTATTGGATTAGCGTCAGATATTCGCTACGAAGGCGGCAGCTATTTCATTTCTAATAGTTACTCACAACCCGTGGCAAAACTGCTAACTACGGCTCGCAAAAAATGGGAACTCAATATTTTTCCTAGAGCCACAAATGATGTCCATCGGTTGATGTACTCGTTTCAAACTATCTTTAAAGACTTTAAGGCTAGAAACTAATATTAGGGCATTGGGCATTGGGCATTGGGCATTGGGAATAGTTAGTGTAGGAATTCGCGTAAATACGAAATAAACCGGGTTTTTCACCAGTATTAAAGGCGAAAATGCACTGTTTAGTAAAAAAACGGTTTCCGTATCTAGGACTATAGTGGTTAGTGGTTACTTGTTAGTAGTTTTTCTAATAACAAATAACAAATAACAAATTACCAATGCCCGATGCCCGATGCCCGATGCCCGATGCCCGATATAATTTATGATGTTGCGAGCACCCGAACCTTACGAATAATGTTTAAGAAAGATAAATCTTCCCTACTGTTTACGATCGGAGCCGCCACACTTCTGATCGGTTTAGGTATCCTCGTGTACTCGATCGTCATTTCCCGTGGCCCCGCCAAAGATTTGCCAGCGGGAGCAACGGTTGTTCCACAAGATGCGATGATGGCTCTATCCATCACTACCGATGAATCGCAGTGGAATAGACTGCGAGAATTTGGCACGCCGGAGTCCAAAGCTTCGTTTGAAAGGTTTTTAAGCGAATTGCGCGATCGCCTCCTGACAAGCAACGGTTACGCCTATCAGCAAGACATTCAGCCTTGGGTGGGTAACACCGCAATGGTAGCCTTTCTGCGCAACAAAACAGCCATACCAGTCCCCCCGCGCGCACCCAACGCGCCCCCGCCTCAGCCAATTCAGCAGTCAGTAGCAATTATCCTGCCCATCTCTAACCCGATCAAAGCCAAAGAATTATTAGCAAAACCCAGACCCCTCAACCAAGGAAAAATGGTGGAGCGCAATTATAAAGGGGTGCAAGTTACAGAAACTCAAGGTATACCCGATCGCAATTTCTCAGTCGCGGTACTCGGCACAAACTATCTAGTAGTCACCACAGATCCCACCGCCACAGACAGAATAATTGACACCTACAAAGGCGAACCATCCCTCGCCAAAACCCCCGGCTATGCAGACGCCATCCAACAAATCAAAGATGCCGGTGCCTTCGGTCAAATCTACGTGAATATGCCCGTTGCAGCAGCCTTTACAGCCGCCAACTCATCCCGCGAAATTTCGGCGGAAAACCTCGAAAAACTGCAACAAAATCAAGGATTTGCCACCACAGCGACGCTGGATACAGACGGAATTGGATTCAAATCAATCTCTTGGCTAAAACCTGATTCTACCATTCGTATAGCAGTAGAAAACAATGCTCTCAAAATGGCTAACCGCCTGCCAAACAATACAATCATGATGGTATCCGGCGGGAACTTGCAGCGTTTGTGGCAAGACTACGTATTGGGAGCCGATGCTAACCCGCTGGCCCCGATTAATCCCCAAGTTTTACGCACAGGTTTAAAATCGACTACCGGCCAGGATTTAGATAAAGACTTCATCAACTGGATGGCGGGAGAATTTTCTCTATCATTAATACCAGCCCCCACGCAGAATCCGAAAGACAAATTTGCTGCGGGATTTGTATTTATGGTGGAAACAAACAACCGCAGCGCCGCGAATAAATCCCTGAAACAGCTTGATGAAACGATGAAAACTAAAGGGTTTAGAGTTGAAGAAATTCAAGTGGGCGGGCAACCTGCGACTAAATGGACATCGGCGTTTGGAGGGATTACTGTAACTCGCGGCTGGATGAATGATGTGGCATTTATTACAGTAGGAGCTCCCGTGGTTGACGCGATTGTTCCGGCGCCGAAAAGTCCGCTTTTAAGTAGCGAATTGTTCCAAAAAACTGTACGATCGCAACTTAAGCCTCACAACGGCAATTTCTTCATCGACACCGAGAGTGCGTTTAACCCGAAAAACCTAGCTTTGCCGGAGTTTCCTCCCAGCCAAAAAATCTGGATAGATGCCACGCGGTCGATCGGCATTACAGCGGCCATCATTGGCGATCGTACCACCCGCTATGATGCTTTTGTCGGTCTCAAAAAATCCGACTCATCCACTCCTTCACCAAAGCCCTCACCGAATCCATCTTTACCGAGTTCATCTTCACCCAGTCCCTCGCCCACCGTCCAAACTTCACCCAATTAACTCTTAAATCCTGCCAAAAATCCGCCATCACAATCCCTTAAACAGCAACGCCGTGCGATCGATTAAAACCGAAAAGCAGCAGGATGTCGCACGTCTGGGAATCTGCGATTAAAAAAGTCTTCTAGTCATCTAGAAGACTTCGATTACTTATTCTAACGATGAGTTTTAAGGTAGAGATCAGGGGGTAGCTTTTATCATTCTGGCTCAGTCTTAGGACAAAATAGCAGCTAGCATTTATAGCGCGCGATTTTTGTCCTCGGACTCAAACACAAAATAGTTTTTTTTAGCAGTTTCTCCTGACAATCCACGCCCAGAATTTACGTCGAAAAAGCTAGCTACACGCAGATAATCGTGCCGCTCTTAGAAACACACTTCCACGACGAAAAAGGAGTCGTCCGATAACAAGCATTTGCCTCATACTTCAGACACGTACCTTGCAAACATACTTTAATTGATGCCTTCGCTAAAAGTATATTGCCTTGAAGTGTCTGGCACTTATTGAGACCTATATTGGCGCAGGCAACTTCGAGTCCTGCTAGTTTCAAGCAGACTTTAAAGCCAGCGCCAACTTTGGTATAGCAAATTGCGATCGGCCCAACTATACTAAAGCAACCAGCCAGGGCTTCATGAAGCTCTAAAGTTGCTGCCATCTGCTCATCTGCTGTCGCTACTTCCGCTCCACCTTCTGAACTAACCACGGTGGCTAGTCCTTCCCCATCTAGAAATTCCAATGGATCGTAGTCTAGTTCAATCATTTCATGGTTTGCCATAATCTTGTCTCCTGAATTTAAGTTTGAGTTTTTGTCAATTAAACACTTCACCAAAACAGCAACTACATTGAGGCTGTTTGCTTTGTGTATGCTCTAATTCTCTTCAACCTAAACTTGGGAAACAATACGACGATCCGCGTATATAATTGTAAAGAAAATGCAACAAATTACTCGGGTAGCAGCCCCAATTTTTCCAGAGCAACCATCACAGCAGCCGTTCTGGTTTGTACACCGAGTTTGCAGTGAATGTGCTCCAAATGTTTTCGCACTGTTCCTTCACTGCAACCGAGAACTTTAGCAATTTGGGCGGGTGCATCTCACTTTGGCAAATACATCAAATTGAAAGTTGACCGTTGAGATAAGCACAGCGAAGAGAAAGGATAG
>NZ_JAUBVR010000182.1:0-1485 GCF_036705955.1 Microcoleus sp. A6-C6
CAATACGGTTTACTTAAGGCTTGGGAGGATTTAAAATTACAAAAACAGGAGGATTCATTTTTATGCCAGTACCTCTGTGTTTAACTTTTTTAGATTTAAATTTTGAAACGGGTTTTTTGATAACTCTTGGGTTACTTCTTAGAACTCTTTTAGGTAAAATTGCATCAAGTATCTCCCCACTCAACCATGTTAAAAAAAGGGGAGTTCTTGCGGTTCTAATCGCTGAAATTTGGGGATGGCACGACGAATAACTCGTAATGTACCTGTGAAAGATAAACTTAATGGTGAGATTTCTGCGCCCGAAGCTGCTTCAAAAATCAATGCTCGCACGGCCCAATGTCCTAATAATAGACCATAAATTTCTTGCACTACTTCTCTTGGTCTTTGAGAACGAACATGAGTTTTTCGTTCTGACAGATGTACTTTGAGTTCATCAATTGTATTTTCGACTTCCCACCGTTGATGATATTCGGCTGCTAGTAAGTTAGCTGGAAATTTTTTGGCATCTAATAAACTTGTAATCAAACGATATCTAATTTCGGCTTTTGGGTCGTCTAAATTTTCAATTGTGTACTCGATTACTCGGATTTGTATCGGTTGAAATCCTTTTTTTCGGAATTTGCCTGGGGGATAAATAAAACTCAGGTAAGAACCATCTTCTTGTTGTATTTCGTTGATAAATTTCACATTAGATGGTATTCGCCCCAAATAGTCACAACCCTTGCTGAGCGTGGCTGACACCATTGCATATGAATGCAAACCTCTATCCCACATCAACAACATTTCTTTAGTAACTGAGCGTAATAATCTTAATGCTCTGACTCTTTCTCCCATCTTATATGGACAGATTAAGGCGTCAAATATTAAATGTGTTCCTGTTTCTACTAAAATAACTAATCTAGCTTTCGGGAATGCAGCTCTTGTGCCTGGACGGCTACCTGGACGACCAAAAACTCTGGCATTTTCATCACTGTCTGGGATGTCTAAACAGGTTCCATCTATTGCTACAACTCTCAATCCGTTGATGAAAGCTCCGACTGTTTTGGTGGTAGCCATTGGTCGCACTAACTGATGAAATAATTGTCTCATTACCGCTGGACCTAATCTTTTTCTGGCTTTAGTAATCGCTGCTTTACAGGGAATTTTCCAATGTTTACCAGTTTTCAACCAAACTTCATTCAGGCCATCAATGAGATTTTTTAATACATCTCGCATTGAGTATGTTGACCACAAACTCATTGCTATTATTAGACATACTACGAGTTGTGATGGGAGTTCACGATGCCGTTTTTCCTGAGCTTTTGTTTTCAGGATAGCCACTTCTATTTCTGTTGATGGAATCGCTATCTCTATGGCTTTAAATATCTCGATATTTTTGAGCTTGGGAGATTCTAATAATAATTCTCTGTAATTCACTGTACTGGTTCTCTTTTTTGTACACGATACCTAGTTTACCTCTTGTCCTGCCTTAAGTAAACCGTATTG
>NZ_JAUBVR010000132.1:0-8271 GCF_036705955.1 Microcoleus sp. A6-C6
ATCTTTATTTGGCAATTTTACTAGCTTTTTCATTTTAACCCTTTTTTGGCATACTCGCCAAAGTGAGATGCACCCTTTGCTAAGTTCATCTCGATCGACAACTGCAACATCAGGTCGAAATGCTGTCATACCAATATTTGAAGGGCGCAATAGTCCCCGCTGAAGCACAAACGAAGGTAAGCCTGTTGCGTCGATCTGGACACAGATTTTTGTGGTAATGAAGGCTGCAACCTCTTCGTGAGGGCCTGTTGGTTCCAAGTCGAATACCTCTCCATCAATCAGTTCATAGCGGTTATCGCCACCGTAACGGGCGATAAACTCGTCAAAGCTGAGTGGTTTATGTTGTATTGGTTGGTCGATCGCAATGGTCATAGCTCAACTTAGCCCAATCAATTCTTTTAGTCTATCAGTAGGTAATAGGTAATAGGTAAATCGCAGCGATCGAACTTTTGAAAAGTTCGATCGCTAATTTCCTACTCAACAAACAGCCATCACACCCAATTCCTGAATCGCCGCTTCCGGGCCCACCAGAGAAATATATGGTTCGATGAAGTATTTCCGAGCAGCTTCCTGAGCTTCAGCAGTTGTTACCGCCGCAATTTCTGCTTGAAATTCCTGGTCAAATTTAATACCCAATTCCAGAATTTCATACCAGCCTAAAACTTGAGCAATTTGCGAATTAGTTTGTTTTCCTAAAGCATATTGACCTAGCATTTTATTCTTGCAAGCTTGCAATTCTTCTTCGCTTAGTTTGGTGTTGGCTAGCCGATCGACCTCAGTGCGCAATCCTTCAAAAGCAGTCACCGTATTTTCCGGCGCTGTACCCATGTACGCGACAAACTGAGCCTTGTCCAGGCGCGTCGCGTAGAGCGCGGAAACATCGTAAGCTAAACCCCGTTTTTCCCGCAATTCCACAAACAACCGACTCGACAAACCGTTACCCAAATAGGTATTCAACAACTTCATTGCTGCGTAGTCGGGATTTTTGACAGACGGTGCGAGGTAGCCCAGCATAATCACTGATTGCTGCGTATCTTGCGCCTTAGCGACGCATTGAGGGGAAGGTGTCAACGGGGATACTGCTAAAGTTGGCAGGGGTGTTAAAGGTGCTTTCCAGTCGCCAAATGTTCGATCGATTAAAGCGATCGCATCTTCAGTCGATATTCTGCCGGCTACAGAAATAACTACATTATCGGGACGGAAATAGGTTTTGTGGAACTGTTCGAGCTCGTTTCTGGTGAGCTTTGACATCGTAGCTTCCGTGCCCAAGGTTGAGAAAGCATAGGGATGTTCCTTGTACATCGCGTGTCGCAATTGCTCGAAGGCGATCGCAAATGGCTGTTCTTGTTGCGATCGAATTGCTGATATGGCGATGCGGCGTTCGAGTTCGACTTCAGCTTCCGGGAAAGTGGGCGATCGCATCAATTCCGCAGCCAACTCCAAAATGTCCTGAAAATCGGCAACAACCGTCTTCAAACTCACTAAAAAGTAATCGGTAGTCGAGTCTGTACTCAACCTCGCTCCTACTGATTCTACACGTTCGGCAATTTCTAGCGAAGACAGGCGATCGGTTCCCTTAGTCATTACCGCCGACAGCAAGTGAGACAATCCTGCTTGTTCGGGCTGTACGCAGCGGCTACCGGCGCGCAGAAATATCCTAGCTGCAATAATATCTGCTGCTGGATTTTCTGATGCTAAGACAACAATACCGTTGTCTAAAACCTTGCGCTGGATTTCATTTTTCATCATTAATTTAGTTAGTAATTGGGAATTGGGAATAGGTAATTGGTAATTGGTAATTGGTAATTACTCGATCGCCATTTTGCTATTTTCCATTGGCATCTTGTTATACTGTCATTCCGGGTAAGGTCTGACGCACAATATCTAAATATAGCCTTTCTCAGAAAGATCAGGTACGCTTCCGGCATAGGGCATAGGGCATACCTCACTTTTTTGAGAACCGCTATATAACAACATATATTCGGTAGGGTGCGCGCCAAACAGAGAAAACCCCGGACAAACGAACATCTATCCGGTACAAAAGATCTTGATATTCACTCGGTTAACAATCAGACTGGTTTGAGCACCACGGCGGCGTAGCGCCGGGGAGAAAGATATTGTTGAGCTAGCCGCTGGAGGTCTGATGCTTTAAATGCCTGAATCCTGGTAGGATAGCTGAGGGCTAATTCGGCAGTGGCGATCGTACTGTAATATCCATAAAGACCGGCTAGCTGTCCCGGCGTTTCGATGGAAAAAGCGAAGTCATTGCACAGCAAACGCTTGCAGCGCATCAGTTCTGCCTCGGAAACCGGTTCAGATTGCAATTCCCAAAGCCGATCGCAAATCCGAGCTTCCACCTGTTCGATATCATCCGCTTCCAACACAGCACAAATAGTAAATAAACTCGATTCTCGTTGTAGTGAAAAAGTGCTTTCGATCGCCTGTACCAATTGTAATTCTTCCCGCAGTTCCCGGACTAAACGCGAAGTCCGCCCGTCTGCGAGCAACACTGAGAGCAAATCCAAGCCGCAAGCATTTTGTAACTGTTCAACTCCCGGCCCAGTCCATGCCATCATCAGCCGCGCTTGTTCCAATCGGGGGAGACGGAGTTGCTGACGGCGAATTGCTACTAACGGCGGTTCCGCTTCTGCTGCAAATTTGGGACAATCCCACCTGTCAGAAAACTGCCCAAATGCTTTCCCCGTGATGTCTCTGGCTTGTTCTTCCTCAATTCCTCCGACTATCACCACAGTCATGTTTTCCGGCTGATAGTGCGATCGATGAAAACACCGCATTTCGTGGGGAGTTCGCGACATCAGCAACTCTTCGGTTCCTAATACCGATCGCCTGTAGGGATGCTGCTGGTAAACTGTTTCCATCATTGCTTGGAAACCCAGCCAATCGGGATCGTCTTGAGCTTGGCGAATTTCTTCGAGCACCACATCTCGTTCGCGATCGAATTCCGCATCGGGAATCGCAGCGCGCAGCAGCAATTCGGCCAGTGGCTGCGCCGTTTCTGCTAAATAATCGGCCGCAGCGTTGACGAAAAAATGGGCGTAGTCGTGACTTGTAGCTGCATTGGCGACACCGCCACGATTTTCAATTACTTGGTCAAATTCTCCAGGGGCGATCGCATCCGTCCCTTTAAATATCATGTGTTCTAAAAAATGAGCCATTCCCGACCAAGAATCCGGCTCCTTCATAGCACCAGCCCTCACCCACACGTCTAGGGCAACCACCGGTGTGGCCGAAATCCGCTGGTGAATGACTGTTAACCCATTGTGCAGCTTCCAGACGTTGGCTGGGAACTCTAAAGCAGTTAGGAGTTGAGACAAGCTAGTTATTCTTAAACTTTAGTTAACTTTGGCTGCGACTATGGTAGCGCTTTACTGCTGTGCGATCTGGATTAATTGATACAAAATTCAGTTGTCAGTTGTGAGTTCTCAGTTCTCAGTTCTCATTTCTCATTGGGCAGTTGTGAGTTCTATGTTTTCTGTTCTCTGTTCTTCTGTTCTCATTAAGGGTAGTTTTTGCTGTTTTCAAAACGACCTTAACATTAATTAATTACCATTTTTTTACTCAAAAGTCAATAGGTTGTGCGGGATATTAATGAATCAGTCGGTAGAAAGAGGAAGTTATCAGAATATTTCCATAAATTAAGAGATGTAAGAACACTAAAGACATCCAGAGGAGACACGACAGATGGTAGCTACCTTAGAAGATACCAAGCGCCAAGCGATCGCGATGAAATTAGCAGACATGAAAGCGCTGCAAAACCTGTTGATCGCCAACGAGCAATTGTTCATCAATTCCTGCAACGACTCCGAACTGTGCGATCGCTTCCGGGATATGCTGGAGGACGATCGCAAAAACTTGGGCGTATTGGAAACCACCATCATCCAATACGGCATTCAAGCTGAACCAAAAGAAACCACCACAAAAATGATCGAAGCAGTTCAGAAACTAATGAAAGGTTCTGAACTCACAATGTTTGAAAAAGTCGGTCAGCACGAACTGCTCAAACACCAACAAACAATGGCCGGCTTGTTAGTGCACAAAGCTGCTCAAGTAGTTGGCGCCGACATCGAAGCGGCCATTACTCCGCTCAACACAGTTAACTTTGAAAACCGTGCTCACCAAGAACAACTCAAAGGAGTTCTAGAAGTCTTAGGAGTGCGCGAACTCACCGGAAAAGACCCCGATCAAGGCGTTTGGGCTCGCGTCCAAGATGCGATGGCAGCCATGAGTGGCATCATCGGCGGTGCAGTTACCCGCACCAAAGAAGAGATGAACATCGCTGAAATCATCACAATGGATCACCGCAAAGTCGATACCATATTTATGGAAATCGAAAAAACCGACGATCCTCAAAAACTGCAAGAATTCTTCGGTCAACTTTACAAAGACCTCAGCGTGCACGCAGAAGCCGAAGAACAAGTTGTTTATCCCGCAGTCCGCAGCTACTACACCGATACTCAAGCGCTGTACAACGAGCAAGCAGAAATGAAGCAAATGCTCGCAAAAATCAAGGCTCTCAACCCCAGTTCTTCTGATTTCAAAGCTCAAATCCAACAGCTCAAAGCAGCGGTTCAGGCTCACGTAAAAGAAGAAGAAAATGATATGTTCCCTCAAATTCGCCGCAACTTTAGCGAAGCACAAATGGAACAAATGGCTACTCAATTCAAAGCAGCCAAAAGCACGATTCAGCAAGAAATGGCTAAGAAGAGCTAATTCAGCAGCAAGCTAATTTCCACTCTAGCAAAACTAGAGGATAGTTAAACTGCAACCTATCAATCTCGCTACCAAGGTGGCGGGATTACTGTTTTGCGTGAACTGACCAATGTTCAATAAGAGGACTGAAGTCCTGACTACAAACATTAAGTTCGTAGTCAGGAATGCAAGTCCTTTCTTTCTATCCGTTAACCACAGAGCCACCGTTGGGATGCAAAATTTTATCGGTTATGCTTTTTGCCACACTCTACGACTAATACCAATTATTTTGCAAATTGGTATAAAGACAGTTTGTGCGATCGCTACAACAGCAAACTGCACGTCAAAACAATGTTTTGACGTGCAGCTTAAACCAGCGAATTACTAATTGTTGAGTCTCAAACTAGAGACCCAACTTAAACTTTAAACAGCGGGCTTGGAGCAGGAGCGACGAACAGTAACTTATCGAGAGACTTATCTTCTGTCGTTACAAAAGTCAGCGAACTCGCTGTTTTCAATGCCTCAAGATCATCAAAGTTGGTAACAACTGCACCGCCTGCGACGAATTCAGCGATCATGCTGGCCTTCACCGTAGAATCGGTTGAACTGCCGGGGTTAGTCAAGTCATCGGCGCTAACTGTAGCAGCCACACCCGTGCCATTCAACTCATCAGGGAGGCTAGCAGCAGTTCTGACTGGAACTGGTCTTGCTGGCGAAGGCACTGTATTCGGGCCTGGCACGTCAAAGCTAGTAGGATTCGGGCCAGTGCGGATTGGGAAGGGGTTGATAACGCTAGGATCGCCAAAAACTTCCAAAACTGAGTAAGTTTTGGGCAACAAATCTGAGAATAAAGCAATCCCTTGTGCATTAGTTCTGACTAGAGGCTCAGTGCCTGCATCGAAGCGACCATTTTCGTTCAAATCCAAAGTAAATGGAATGCCTTCCAGAGGGCCTTCGTTCCCATCTTGTATGCCGTTGCGGTTATCATCTTGGAATTTCCGAACTAACAAATCATAACGGCGAGTGTTGCCAATCAAAGCGCAAGTAAAGGTTTGATTGGGGCCGAGAACGATATCCAGCGGTTGAGTAGTCTGGACGAAGTTCAGTTGAGCCGGAGAAAGCTCTTCTCGGACGCTATAGGTACCAGGAACCAAATTTCTGAATCCAAAAGTACCAAACTGGTCAGTTGTCTGAAATGGTTCTGTTGGCTGCCGTTGACCATCACGGTTGGTATCGATATAGACGACAACGCCACTAATTGCAGGTTCATTACCATCTCGATAACCGTTCTGGTTCAAGTCCTCGAATTTGCAACCAGTGATGTTGCTGTTCGGCGTATTGGCAAAAACAACCCTAGCGTCTTGAGTAGCCAGAGTCACTGGAACGACAGGAGTTGTCGAAGGTGAAAAACCAACTGGTACTACTTCCCGTACCGTGTAATTACCTGCTGGTAAGTTGGGGAAAAATCCTACCCCTTGGGTATTAGTTTGTATTTGTTGTTCTCCAGCTTCAGGAGTCCCATTATTGTTGGTGTCAAGGAATACGGTGACACCGGCAATGGGTGAGTCACCCATATTTGGTTCGTAGCGACCATTTGAATCCACATCATTGTACTTGAATACATTGATGTTTGGTCGAGTGTTACCAAAAGGACTATTCCCTCCCAGTGAATTATTAGGACTTACAGGAAGAAATGTCAGTGCTGGTGAGGGGTTAGTCGCTGGTAAAGGTACAGGCGTGTTGGCAAAAATCGGCCGTTCGCCAGTTGCTGCGATCGATCTTTCACCTGGTTGTTGGATACTGTCGCGGTTAGTATCGATGAATTTAGGGTCTTGTGGTCTCAGCGTATAGGTTGAGTCGGCTACTAACAGCGGTTGCTCTCTGCTGATCGTACCCTGGAACCGTGCTTGCGGCCCAGGTGCCGAAACCAGAGTGGGGTTGGAAGTAGTTCCTACTGGCAGATTGATGTTGCCTGGGACACCGCCACCGACTACTGCTGGTAGTACAGATGGAAAAATTTCCAACACTGAGTAATTATCAGCACGCAAATCTTTGAAGGTAGCGACTCCATTGATATCGGTGATGGTGATTGGTTCTGATCCGGCATCCCAACGACCGTTTTTGTTCAAATCTAAGATGAAGGGTACGCGAGCAACGGCGGGTTCCAAAACTCCACTGACGACATTTCGTGTGCCACTGCGGTCTATGTCTTGAAATTTGTTAACTTCAATTTGATAGAGCGGAGTGTCACCAACTTGAGCGCAGGCAAAAGTTTGACCGGCAGCTACCGTCACGTCTAGTAAAGGAACGTTGTTTGGCGGGGTACTTTGGGGGAAATCTTGTGTTTCTAATGGTTCTGCGTTGGGAGAGTTAATTTTTACTCCATTTGAATCAACTTCTGGTCTGATCCGTTCTTCCCGAACTTTGTAGCTTCCTGGTGCTACGTTGAATGACCAAGCACCATTTTTATCAGTTAAGGTGTTGGGTTCTGCTGCGTCGCGTTGACCGTTGCCATTGATATCAAGATATATCCTGACATTTTTAATGCCCGGTTCATTCCCGTCGCGAAAACCGTCGGCATCTATGTCTAGATATTTGCATCCAATAATTCGGCTGCCTACATCGACTGGGCCGTTACCAAAGAAAACGTTGACATTTCTGTTGCCAACCGTGACCGCGAGGGGGTTGGGAGTAGTAGGGGTCAAATTACTAGGTATTACGGTTTCCCTGAGTACGTAATTGCCCGGGACAATATTTATGAATGAGAACGCGCCGTTAGCGTCCGTCGTGGTTAAGACTTCCCCAGTACCAGCATCAAATACACCGTTGGTGCTTGTTGCTGATTCGAGGAGGATGGGGACATTCGCCAGACCTGGCTCATTTGCCTGTCTGGTGCCATCCCGGTTCTGGTCCAAGAACTTGATACCTAAAATTGCCGGACCAGCATTCCCAACCACAACTGGCTGTAACTGATTGGCAATGCGCTCTTCGTTAGTTAAATTTGCCATGATTTCTCTCCTTCACACCTAAATCCACGTTAATTACAGACTACTGTATGGGTTTGTCAATAGCTGAGTAGCTTTTGCTAGTCGCTGACAATTGCCACTCGATTTTACATACGTCTGTGCTTGAGGTAATGTTCCCCATCTCACACAACAATGCCTCAAGCTTTGTCGCTGGCCAGTATATCAGGTTTTGAAGAACCCTGGCAATTTGAGGGCAACATCTTCAACACTTGCAGGTTTTCTCTGTCCTTACATACTTGCTGGTTCGAGATCTAAAAAGGCCTTGACTGAGTGTTCCCCCCGATCGCAAGTCCGATCGCATCGTTCAGGTTTGTCATGGTTTGCTGTGAAGAGACGATCGCAGCCTCTGAAATTGCCAACCGCAACCCACTTGAGACCGATCGAGCTACCGGACTGGATATGATTTGCTTTGCCTGAAAATATGCCGATCAGGGTTAGGGGAACTGTCTGATAGTTTCTCACAGAAAAGCTCGGTAAGTGGGAAGCTCAGAGACTTTAGTCCTGAGAGGAAAACGATCCGGCGATTTCAATCGCC
>NZ_JAUBVR010000133.1:0-8223 GCF_036705955.1 Microcoleus sp. A6-C6
ACTTTTTCGTAACTCATTTTTGATGCGTTGAACTTCTATTTATTTGACAATTATATCAGACTTTCGCAGGAGGTCTATTGATATTTGCTTATTCCTTGGCAATGGGTTTGTTGGTGATGAGCATCGGTTCAGTAGTTTGGAACAGCATCACTCAAGATGTCCGAGCTCTTGGCGGTTTGTGGGCGAAGCGCCCAATATCCGGCATATCATTTCTTGTCGGCGCTGCTGGAGTGATTGGACTTCCACCCTTCGGCTGCTTCTGGGCTTTATCAGAATTAGCAGGCGGGCTTTGGAATACCCACCCTTCACTGTTAGGAATCCTGCTATTTGTCAACGGCGTAACTGCTTTTGGCTTAGTGCGCGTTTTCGGTTTAGTCTTCGGCGGCAAACCAAAGCAAATGACCGAACGTTCCCCGGAAGTTTCCTGGCCTTTTATCTTGCCGATGACCGTGTTAATGGGATTTACCTTGCACGTTCCGCACTTGCTCGCAGCGTGGCAATTGCTGCCTTTGGCAACTTTGAATTATACAGCAGCGGGACTGTTAGTTTTGTCAAGTGCGATCGGCATCGGTGCAGGGGCATTTATTTATCTCAACGAAAAGTGGGAAAAACCAGTGCGAATTGGTTCTCAAGCCGTGCAAGACTTCTTTGCCTACGACTTTTACACCGCCCAACTTTACCGCGTCACAGTGGTATTTGCAGTCGGTCTGATATCCCAAATCATATCCTGGATCGATCGCAATATTGTTGACGGATTCGTAAACTTAATCGGTTTAGCCACAGTTTTCGGCGGACAGAGCCTCAAATACAACGTCAACGGTCAAACTCAATTTTACGCCCTGACAATTTTGTTCGGAGTTGCACTTTTGGGACTGCTAGTAAGCTGGCCTCTGTTGGCTCGCCTCTCGTTAATTGTTGGTGGGTAAAGAGATATAACGTATAAAATTTTAGGTGACATTTACAACCTAAAATTTTAAATAAATGAAATCTTGAATAAAGATTTCAAACCCTATCCAACAATGCCAAATACATGAAAGACAATAACCGACCAGTCAATCTTTCCCGACGTAATTCACTCAAATTTGTAGCAGGAGCAATAGGTACAGGAATACTCGCAACACGACTAGGCGCTGATGTGGCTGCACCGGCACCAGCAATTGCTCAAAATGACATGACTCCCGATGCTGCTTTAAAACAGTTAATGGACGGGAACAAGCGATTTGTTGACAGAAAACGCACAAATCCCCACCAAGACTTATCCAGGCTCACCGAAGTAGCCAAAGGTCAAAAACCCTTTGCTGCTATTCTCGGCTGTGCAGATTCCCGCTTTCCTTCCGAGATTATCTTCGATCAGGGATTTGGAGATTTATTCGTCTGTCGCGTGGCCGGAAATGTGGTTACTCCAGAAGAACTGGGCAGCCTGGAATTTGGCACGCTGTTGTTGGGAGCAAAAGTGCTGATGGTAGTCGGGCATGAAAACTGCGGTGCGGTAGGTGCAACCCTCAAGGGCGGTGAAGTTCCCGGCCAAATTGGCAGTTTAGTCGATTCAATTAAGCCTGCTGTAGAAAGCTCGAAAAACCAACCGGGCGATCATCTCGAAAATGCCGTAAAAGCTAATGTTTTGCTGCAAGCTAAAAGGTTGAAAGCATCTCCAGTTATCTCTAAGTTAATTGAGGAGAACAAACTGAAAGTTGTTGGTGGATACTACGATTTAGACACGGGTGCTATCAGTATTGTTGCTGATTCCTAATGCAATTTGTGATTAATAATTTGGGGTAAAGTCAACATCTAAACTCTCAAATCATTAATGGCTAAAACCTAGAAAATAGATTCTTTACTCTTCACTGTTCACACATTATGCTTAGTGCCTTGCTCTGGTTGCCCGCGTTGGGCGCTGCGGTAGTCGGGTTCTTGCCCGGAAACATGAATACGATGCGGGTGCGTTCAGTAGCCTCCGCTTTCGCTGCTGCTGTTTTTCTGTTGAATATCCTGCTGCTGACTCAATTTGATACGACAAATTCAGGACTGCAATTTCAAGAATATTTGCCTTGGATTCCCCAATTAGGTTTGAGCTACAACTTAGGGGTTGATGGCTTATCTTTGCCACTGGTGGTTTTAACCGGATTACTGACGGTATTAGTAATCTATGGTACCGGTGAAGAAATCGCTCGCCCCCAACTTTATTACTCTTTGATTTTACTGATCAATGCGGGGGTGGTGGGAGCTTTAATGTCTCAAAATTTGCTGCTGTTCGTCCTGTTTTACGAACTAGAATTAATTCCGTTTTACCTGTTGATTGCGATTTGGGGCGGCAAGCAGCGGGAATACGCTGCGATGAAGTTTCTGATTTACACGGCAGTTTCGGGACTTTTAGTTTTAGCGGGATTTTTGGGTGTAGCTTGGCTGAGCGGCTCTTTAAACTTCGATTACAGTGCGATTACTACTCAAGACTTGTCCTTGAAAACGCAATTAATCCTGCTAACAATTGTGCTGCTGGGGTTGGCAATTAAAATTCCTTTAGTTCCCCTGCACACTTGGCTACCGGATGCCTATGTCGAAGCTTCGCCAGCAACCGCAATTCTGTTGGGAGGGGTTTTGGCGAAGTTGGGAACTTACGGTTTAATCCGGTTTGGTTTGCAGATGTTTCCCGAAACTTGGTCGATTATCGCTCCCGGTTTAGCGATAATTGGTACAGTCAGCGTGATGTACGGTGCTTTGAGCGCGATCGCCCAAAAAGATATCAAGCGCATGGTAGCCTATAGTTCGATCGGGCATATGGGCTACATCCTCGTCGCCTGTGCAGCCGGAACAAAACTCGCCTTAATCGGTGCAGTCGGGCAAATGGTAAGCCACGGCTTGATTTTAGCTTTGCTGTTTTATCTAGTAGGCATCATCGAAACCAAAGCCGGCACGCGGGATTTGGACGTACTCAACGGCTTGATGAACCCGTTGCGAGGTTTGCCCACAGCAAGTTCCCTGTTAGTTTTGGGAGGCATGGCAAGCGCCGGCATTCCCGGTTTAGTCGGTTTTATCGCCGAATTTTTAGTATTCCAAGGCAGTTTTTCAGCATTTCCAATTCCGACTTTGCTGTGCATTTTAGCCTCCGGGTTAACAGCAGTTTACTTTGTAATTCTGCTCAACCGCACCTGTTTTGGAAAATTGGACAACGCCACGGCTTACTACCCTGCGGTTAAGTTTTCCGAAAATATGCCAGCCCTAGTCTTAGCCGCTCTCATTTTCTTCTTGGGAGTGCAACCGGTGTGGCTGCTGAAGTGGAGCGAATCTACTACCAATGCGATGGCAGTAACTCTGTCAACGGGCAGATATTCTCAAGTAGCTGTTAGCTATCAGCCGGATAAATAGAGCGTGAGAAAGTGGAAGATGGAAAAAGTACGAGTCTTTGATGATTCTGCTTTCTTCTTCTTTCTCATTTCTTCTTCTTCGTTGTCCCAGCAGATTATAAATGTGTTAAAATAGGATAGAGCCGTCAACTACGGCAGCTTCATAAATAGACGCGAGAGTTTTAGCTCACTGACAAAATAGCACTGATTGCCAGGAAATAAGAACTCATGAAACGGAAAAAGATTTTTAGTTTGCTCGCAGTGGTAACCATTCTTTCATCTGGAGCAGCCACTTCTGCCTTTGCACAATCCCTAACTCGAATCAGCAATTTGCGACCGTCGAGAACACCAATTACCATCTCTGGAAAAGTAGTCGGTTTTGGAGACGCTGATGAAAATGAGTGGATTATCGACGACGGCAGCGGTCAAATTAGAATCGATGCTGGCCCCCGCTCCTGGCGCGATATTAATGTATCCAAAGGTGAAACAATCAGAGTTGTTGGCGAGATGGACGACGGTGAATTTGATGCTTTTTCTATTACCCGCTCGAACGGCTCAGTAATTAACATCCGCTCTCCCAAAGGCCGGGAGCCTTGGGATGACAAAAAGGACGATTAACTGCATAATTTTGCGCTATTTGTCCGCAGAGCCTGGAATTGCGAACAAGAAGATTGCCTCCGACATTCCTGGAGGCATAAAAACATTCAAACCTTAGTTTTTTACCATTCCTCGTGACTTTAACGAAAAATATTCGTAAAGGAAACAAATTTCTGACTGCCTGTGCGTAAGCCCTAGGCCTAATTCCAAATATTTCTAAATAGTCAAATTCATTCAAACCAAGGAACAAACAATGGTACAAACACCTACTAAACCAGCAACTAAATTGCCTCCTTCCAAGCACGAATTTGCCGAAGTAATTCACAGACTGGAAGCTGGCGGCGCGATGATTCCAGATACGCCGGAAAATCTGATGCAAATCATCGCGATTTGGAAGGCCTACGCGGTGCCGATGGACTTCTACTGGCGGGATTTACTTTACATCGCCGAACGGGTATTTTTACACCCGCTGCCCTTCTTTAAATACTTCTTACCCCAGGAGTATTTAGATTTGCAAAATCACTATTCAGGTGATGGTGCAGATTTACGGATTTGGCGGGGGACTGGAAGCGCACACCCGGAACTTTTGGAGTTCATGGAAAATGGTGAAACTGGCAAAAAGTCGCGACTGTTTCACCATTTGTGGCACGATCGCATTAACATGGAATTTGCCGAAGAGGTCATGAGGTCGATGCTTTGGCACCGGGGGATGTACGTTCCTGTCAATCAGTTTGACCCTTATCTCGACAGCGACGAATACAAAGCTAATGCCGATCGCGCCATTAAAGCTTATTTCAAAAAAGACCCGTTCATGCTGGCTATGCACAAAGCATTCCCCGAAATGTTTTTAGAACAGTGCCGCCAGATGTCTTATTACAGCAATCTCGGCTTGTTTTGGGAAGTCATGGCCCCGGTGTTTTTTGAAGTTTCCGACTTGTACGACGAAGGCAAAGTTACCACTGTCCCGCAGGCGATGGATTTCATCACAAATGGCATATTTGCGATCGCAGGTCGTCCGATTTACCACCACGTTGTCATCGACGGCGAAACCTACGAAATAATCCCGAAATCTAAAGGTTTTACTTGGCTGTATGAAGCAGCGCTACCTTACGTAGAAGCTATATTTTACCGCACTTCGCCGTTCCGGGGAACCAAATCGTACAACGCGCAAGCCAGGGAAGTTCCCGACGATCAAAAAGACTTCCACTACGGAGTTTTGTATGCAGATAAATTCCCGGTAGGAACTGCTGGAATTCCGCCGACTTTGCTAGCACAAGATATGCTGCACTTCCTGCCGCCTTATTTGATGGATTTCTACAAACAGCGGTGTCGTGGCGAAGATGATATCCTAAATCAAATTGGGGTGACGTTCCAGCGATCGATGTACTGCGTTACTTCGGGGGTTATTCAAGCTTTGCGGGTTGCGCTATTATATCCTTTGGATGACCCAAATCCGAAGCATTTGAAGGCGAATCGGGCGTTTTTCGAGTCTCAGATCGATCGCTTCTGCCGCCCAGAATACGGCATGAAATATGCGGCGAAGTTGAAGAACATTCAGACTTCGGATTACAGATAGTCAGTTGACAGTTGACAGTTGACAGTTGTCAGTTGACAGTTGTCAGTTGACCTTTTGCAAAAATCGCAAACAATCTTGAAATACATCTGCGTTAATCTGCGTTAATCTGCGGTTTCTATCTCTAATCTAAGATTTGTGCAAGATATCTACTGACTACTGACTGCTGACTACTGACTACTAACTACTGATTAATTACAATGAACAGCAAAAATCTAGCTAAATATATTGAAGCAACCGACGGAATTTCCAAACCGTGGCTGCTGGTGCAACTGCGACTGAAAAAACTGCAAGAAAGGCGATCGGACATTTCTGCTGAAGAATATATCACAGAACTTGCGGAACTTCACCAAGATTTAATGAATCTGGGCGAATGGTGGGTGGGAATCGAAAATGAAGTGTTTTAATTCGTTAGCGATGCAAACACGATATAGTTTGTTAGTCATTTTTGATATGCGGCTAATTAGCCGCATATCAAAAATTATATAAATAAAATTTATTGATGTAACCGGATGCTTGACATTATAAATTTGATTGGCTAAATTCAACTTATAGTATTTTTCCTTAGTTCATATAAATTATCAGTAGGAGTGCGTTAACAGTTGACAGTTGACAGTTGACAGCGAAGTTTTTAGGCAGGGGATTTAAGTCCCAGCCTAAAAACAATCCATCTAAAGGTGGGGGCTTAAATCCCCTGTGATGCAGGTTAAGTTGTGAATCATCTATCCGCACCTCTGGTATGGTGCGTCATATCCTCACATTTTCTCCATATTTCAAGCGAACGGTCTGACGCTAGGGTAAAATACGAAATATTCACCTACTTGAATGTTGCAAGCTGGTGAATGTTTTTGGCACATTTTATCGGATTTTTATCTCTAATTTAGGTGCATCTAAATGGGACAGATAATTATTAACGAATTCCGGCGCGCTACCGGAGACTTGACTGGCAATGAATATGTAGAGTTACTGCTAACAGAAGATGTAAGTGCAACTCAGCTTCAGAGCTATTTTGTGGGCGACTCAACTCTTCCAACAACAGCCAAATATTCAGCTTACCAATTTACGAATATGGCGAGTATTGCTCCTGTGTTTAAAGCAGGAACAATAATTGCGATCGGCGGTTCAACCGCCAATCAAGAGATTGCCTACAACCCCATACCGTCGGGAACAAATAATGATTGGAACATTCGATTGAGCCTTGAAGGTGGATTTTTGACAAAGCTGCTCCCCGTGGGAAATTTTGATGGGGATTTCGCAGCTTCAGATGTTGTTTATGTTGATAATACTAGCACTACAAACTTCAATACAGTAGATGCGATCGCCTGGAGGACATCGGGAACCCACGGAGCCTTTGGGAGTGCCGCTAAGGTTCAAATTTCCGCACCAAACAACGGGGGAATTGTCGAGTTTTCTAGCGCTATTAGCGGTGTCAGCGTCACTGCTAATTATGCTGTGAATAGTTCCGGTTCCTTGGGTTTGCCCAACGGCGGAATTAATACTATTTATATTAATAGTCTCCGCAACCCGCAGCTCAACAGCGCTCCAATTTTTGTAAATCCTGTTAATACGCAGATCGCAATTGATGAAGACACAGCCAATGCAGCTAACACGGGCTTTAGTATTTTCAACACCTCTAGCGAGTTAGGAAATGACGCGAATGGCGATGCTTTGGGTGTCGCAGTTACCGCCGCAGACAATACTAACGGCAACTGGCAATTTTCAACTAACGGCAATACTTGGACAAATTTCGGCACAGTGTCGGAAAGTTCAGCAACAGTGCTCGGCTTGACTCCTCTTTATAATGGCTTACTTGGTAACACTCCCAGTTCTCAAAATTGGCTGTCTTTGACTAATTTAAATCCCGCTTCTCCGACTGTTCTTGCTTCAGAAATATTTAGCGGGAATGGAGCTAATTTAAACAGCACTGATGCTAATAGTATTTATGCTGGCTACACAGTAAATCCTTTGAATTCGTCATTTACTACGCTCGATCGCAATTCTGGCTTTAGCCTATCTTTTGATCTGCAAATCATCTCGGAATCCCGCACGAATCAAAATCGAGCTGGTTTTAGCATTGTTGCGGTTACTAGCGATCGCAAAGCAATTGAAATCGGTTTCCAGCAACTATCTGCAACTTCCGGCAATATTTTTGCCCAAGGCGACAACATTACTCCGAATCCAGGCGGACAAACTAATGGCTTATTTGTTGCTGCTGAAAATGTTGCTTATAACACTAATCTTGCTACTAACTATACTCTGAAAATTCTAGGCGACAATTACTTTATTTCCGACAGCAATAATGTTATACTTACCGGCCCGCTGCGAGATTATGCTGCATTTACTGGCGCGATCGATCCTTATGAAACTCCTAATTTTCTATTCCTTGGTGACGACACAACCTCGGCGCAAGCTAACATTAACTTGACGCGGGTTTCACTGCAAACGCCTGGGAAAGTCCGGTTTGTACCCAACCCAGATTATTACAGTACCACTGGAAGTGAACCAAAAATTACGTTTCGGGCGTGGGATGGAAGTAACGGAGTGGGTAACGGTACTGCGGGGGTTAATGCTTCAGTTACTGGGGGAACAACACCGTTTAGCACTAATAGTTTGACACGTTCGATCGCAGTTAATGCAGGGGTGCATCTCACTTTGGCGAGTATGCCAAAAAAGGGTTAAAATGAAAAAGCTAGTAAAATTGCCAAATAAAGA
>NZ_JAUBVR010000134.1:0-8217 GCF_036705955.1 Microcoleus sp. A6-C6
GCTGCTTTTTGACCTGGAAAGTCGGTTTTGATCGGCGGTTGGTCATGAAGGGTAGGTAGAATTCTCCAGAGGTGAAATTGCTACTATATATAGATATGGGTAAACCAATACCAAAGATATTGCTGGGAAACTGGCTTTGCTTAACTTATATATAGTAATTCTTGTATCCGCTCAATCAAAGGGGGATCGCTCACTGACGAGCCTCAAATATCGCAAAATCGTTGCTAACACGGTAGTCTACCCCGATTTATTGAACAGATACCTGGATGTGATGAAAAATGAGATGACTCGTGGGGGAATTTTTTCACCACAAATAATGTCGCGACTGTGTTCGCCAATTGGTTGAATATAAGATTTTGGCAATCCTAATACACTAGCCCTGTCTGGCGTTTCTGCTGAGTCTGGATAAAAGTCTCTGAAACCATTGAAATCTCGAAGGCTGCGATCGTTAAATCTGCTTTTTTTAACAGGTGACTACGGACGCCAGCCTGTAGGATGAGGTAAATAAATTGATCGCACCAATACGCTAAGGGGCAATACATACCTACAGACTAGGGAATTTCAAGCGTTTTAGGGACTGAGAACCAAGCTCGGTAACACGCCAGACACGGGCTTCCGAATACACCCACAGGTTGGTACAAATCTAGTTGCTTCTTTTCTGAGCGGATTTCCCTCGCCCAGCAAGGGCCCTCCTTGATGGGTATTTGCCAGAGCTGGCTTCTCTGATTGCGTGAACCAATTCTGTGCGGCCGTAGAACCCTCCGGTCACAGTCATCCCGAAAGAAATCGGAAAATACACTGTCCAAATCGATGAATCGATGAACTGTGGTATGAAAGTATAGGACAAAGGGAATCAACGATCGGTCTGGGAACGCGATGGATGCCAAGACTTGGGAAGTGATTCGGATGTCAAATTGGGAAGCGCTCCTTGATATCTACTCAAGCATTATGGGATTCCCTACCGAGTGTCATTCGCCAATGTGCCAAGATTTATATCGACCATTGTCCCGTCTCTGTTAGGGTTTTAGGCTCGTAAACGGCATCAGTCTATCGCATCCGAAGGCTGATTAACCAGTTATATTGAACGATGGAATATAGCAATCATAGTTGATTTGCTAGATCTGGAAATGCTGAAATCACTGCTATACAAGTAGTCTAGTAATACAATCGGTCGTTAGGGAGCATCTCAGTTTTGCTATTGTAGTGCTGTCCCGTTCGCGAGTATTATAGGAGTTACGCATTGACAAAAAACATTATCTATGTATTCTCGACCATAGCATCACTCTGAAGGAAAGCCAAAAATATGCTCACGTATAACTAAAGTGAACATATTTCTTTGTACTTGATACCAATTACAAATTATCTTTTCAGACCGCATCAACTCCAATTTAACAAATGCTTGAAGTGAACAAAATATATGAGTTTTGATTGCATTGGTATCTCTAACCATGAACCGACAAATTGCACAGACTTGTTTGATTGCTCTATGAAAGTTTTCAATGCCCCAATGAATATCATGAATCGTGACAAATTGACTTCTAGTTGTTTCTCCGAGTTTTTCCGAGTTTGGCAAATATAAAATATAGTGTCTAGAGTCGTCTTTTTTTAACACTTTCCTAAACAATTTTATAAATCCAAATTCTTTCAAATGAGTGATTATTCCTTCATCTGGAATGTCCAGAATCCCTACTGCGCAATACTTTTGGGGTTCACTTGAGAGAGTTCTATTCTTTTTGACTGCGAATAAAAAGCCCAATTTCTGGTTTCTGAGAAATTTTAAATTTTCTACTCCTGAATACCAACTATCACCCGTAACTATTTTTGGCTTCACCCCCCAATTTATGATTTCCGTCATCATTTCTCTAAAATATTGATTTTTTGTTTTCCCCTCTTCTCGATCATATATTCTATAATTTATCGGGACTGAATTACCATTGATATCACTATAATACAGGGTAATTAGGTAGTCCTATTTAGGTAAGGATGGACATAGCTCTTTTCATGTAAGGCTTTCAGAGCTTGGAGCCAACCTTACAGACCTGAAGTATCCTGGCTTTTTTAATGTATTTGCAGCTACAAAGCCAAGACATGAACGAAATAATCAGCACTTTGAACCCTGTCCTGAGCAGATACTTGGATCTTTCTACACGGTAGTAAATCAATGAACTCCAGACTGCCAAGGAATTTCAACCATCCTTACCTTTAGGGCACTACCGGTTTTTCTATTACTGTATCATCAATACTCAGTATTCCTCCTTCTAAGTTGATAATCTTCCGAGCTGTCTCGAATAAATCTTTCGGTTCATATCTTTCTCTTAATAAAAAGCGATTGATAGAATCATGCGAAACATCTCCCAATATCTCTGCTAATCTATTACACCCCCCAAACTTTGGTTCTAAGAGCAAAAATAAAATATACTTTTCTGGCCTTGCATTGTGCTGTCGAGGGTTTGGTAGTTTTTATCATTGTCAAATACCTGTTTCTAGACCACTCATATTTATAAATGCACTATGAGAGTTATTTTGTCAATGCGTAAGTCCTAGTTACATACCTCGCGAACGGGGACGGCACTCAAAGAAAAAATCCTTGTTGCAAAAATGAGATACTCCCGATCGTTGGGTTGTTATCTTTTGCGACTCAGATCGGATTGCTATGATACCCTGACAGCAGCGAGTTTTGTGATTAGCAAGGAAGAAGTTTTTGTTGTCGAAGAAGTTGGAAAATCACTCTTGTGCTATTTGGTGGAACTTCCTTTATTACTACAAGAATCACCAAATTTGATTAGCAATGCGCTGAAGGTTCAACCGATTCAATTGTATTCATTTTTTACATAAAAGCACTATCTAAAATTATTTGACTGAGTGCTGATGCCGAAGTCTCAAATCTAAAATGGTATAAGTTTGTTGGCTTGCCAACTAAGTCGTTTGGATAAGATTTGTTTATTTACTTTGAACGACTCTGAACTCAGCATTTTTTTTGAGTCTAATGCTATGATAGCTTTACATAAACCTGAATCCTTCAGTATACCAAGCTCAATATTGCTGCCAACTGGACACGGGTAATTTCAATAGCCGATCGCACAATTTTTCGGCGACTGGGGTTAAGCGTAACAGCTCAATACCCAAAGCCTTCAGCCAATACAACAGCTTGGCTTGTAATTTTGCTATGGGTGGGCTCGGCACTTGCACTCTCATGCACTCAATACCAAAACCGCCGTGGCGATCGCCCCTGCATTTGCATTCAGCACCATGTTCAGGCATACTGCATAATTAAAAAGCTTTATTTTTAGTCTATAACTCCCAACCCATGAGAACTTACTACTGCGGTGAACTGCGAAGCAAACACATCGGAGAGACTGTCACCCTTTACGGCTGGGTGGATCGCCGCCGCGATCATGGCGGGGTGATTTTTCTCGATGTGCGCGATCGATCGGGTATTGTGCAAATTGTCAGCGATCCTGAACGCACCCCCGACTCCTATCACGGCGCTGAGTCTTTGCGCGGCGAATACGTGGTGAAAATTACCGGTAGAGTCACCAGCCGCCCCGAAGATTCCCTCAACCCCAAATTACCCACGGGTGAAGTAGAAATTTACGCTGACGAAATTGAGTTGTTAAATGCGGTACGCAAGCAGTTACCGTTTCAGATTTCCACGGCGGATAGTGAAAATGTGCGGGAAGATTTGCGGCTGAAATATCGCTATTTGGACTTGCGGCGCGATCGCATGAGTCGGAATTTGCAGCTTCGCCACCAAGTTGTCAAAGCTATGCGCCGCCACCTGGAAGACGTTGGAGGTTTTATTGAAGTTGAGACACCGATTTTAACTCGATCGACTCCTGAAGGTGCGAGAGATTATTTAGTACCCAGCCGCGTCAACTTGGGGGATTGGTACGCTTTGCCGCAGTCGCCGCAATTGTTCAAACAATTGTTAATGGTTTCGGGTTTGGACAGATATTATCAAATTGCCCGCTGTTTCCGCGATGAAGATTTGCGCGCCGACAGACAACCAGAATTTACGCAATTAGACATGGAAATGAGTTTCATGTCTTTGGAAGAAATCATCGAATTAAACGAAGGTTTAGTCTGCCAAATTTTCCAAAGTGTCAAAGGTGTAGAATTGTCTCGTCCTTTCCCGCGCTTGACTTACGCTGAAGCAATGAATCGCTACGGTAGCGACAAACCGGATACTCGTTTCGGTTTGGAATTAGTCGATGTTTCCGATTTGATGAAAGATTCGGGATTTAAAGTATTTTCCGGGGCGATTGCTGCGGGCGGAATTGTGAAAACTTTGCCGATTCCGGGGGGGAATGAGGCTTTTTCTAACGAACGGATTAAAAAAGGCGATTTGTTTAAGGAAGCCACGGAAGCCGGTGCGAAGGGTTTGGCTTTTATTCGGGTGCGGGAAAATGGCGAAATTGATACGATAGGTGCAATTAAGGATAATTTAACGGAAGCGCAAAAACAGGAATTGCTCGATCGCACGGGCGCGAAACCAGGTCATTTGTTGTTGTTTGCAGCAGCCGACGCGAATGCTGTCAATAAGACTTTGGATAGATTGCGTTTGTTTGTCGGTAACGAATTGGGATTGATTGACAAAGAGAAGATGAATCTGCTGTGGGTGACGGATTTCCCGATGTTTGAATGGAACGCTGACGAGAAGCGTTTAGAAGCTATCCATCACCCGTTTACTGCGCCGCATCCTGACGATATTCAGGATTTGAAGACGGCGAGAGCTCAAGCTTACGACTTGGTGTTAAATGGCACGGAAGTGGGCGGTGGTTCTCTGCGGATTTATCAGCGGGATGTTCAGGAAAAGGTGTTTGAGGCGATCGGCTTATCGACTGAGGAAGCTTACAATAAGTTCGGCTTTTTGTTGGATGCGTTTGAGTACGGAACTCCGCCCCACGGAGGTATTGCTTACGGTTTGGATCGGTTGGTGATGCTGTTGGCGGGGGAAGATTCAATTCGCGATGTGATTGCGTTTCCGAAGACGCAGCAGGCTGGTTGTTTGCTGACGAATGCGCCTGCTGGGGTGGATGATAAGCAGTTGAAGGAGTTGCAAGTGCGATCGACTTATACGCCCAAATCAGAGTCTAAAACACCTTGATAATTGCGACTTGATTAGTTGCAGGTAGATGTCGGCGGCGGGGCGATCGAGGTTATCGAATTTCCTGCCGTCGATGCAGAGGAGTTGGATAGAAGGCGTGCAGGTTGGTTTCGGTGAGTGGGGGGAGTTGGGCGAGTTGGGCGAGGTTGAGGGTTTAGACGAGGGGGGAAGTTTAGGTTTCGGTTAAACCGTGCCATGCGCGGTAGAAGTCTGGGTAGGGGAGGTTTTGGGCGCAGTGCCAGAGAAGTTGGTAATGCACCATATTATAGTCTAATGTGAGATATTTAGAGAGATATTCAATAATAAAGAGTAACTGAGCTTGTGTTTTTTTTGTTTCTTGTAACCTATATCCAATAACATATTTTAGACTTTCTGAGTTAGAAAATGTAATTATATTTAGCAATAATTTATAAATCTCTCTTTCCTCGTCAACTTTATTAGAATCAAGTAAAGGACTTAACAATTCAATTATTCTTGTTTTTTCATTAAAGTCTGTCACTATATCATTAACAAGTTTAATAAGATCTTGAATAATATCGTATTCTTGGTTAACCGTAAACTCTGAGTTTGCTGTTAAAACAGATTTCTTTTGAATTGATGCTAAGTATTTTTCTACTTTTCTCTGCGTAATAGATTCATGCTTTATGGGTATTTGGGCTAATAGCTCAACTACAAATTCTTGATGTATAGGTGAAATCTCTCCTAATGCAATAGCCAAATCACAGCGTAATCCATCAGTGCTAGTATCGTTTAAAATTTTCAGTAAAATTTCACTTGCTTCATTGACAAAATCAGGAGATATTTTGGCTAAGGTTTTGATTGCTGTGATTTTCGTTGATAAATCAATTCTGCTATCGATCAATTCTTTTAGAAAAAGTATAGCTGTCTGATTTTTTAATGCTATTTTACTTAAACTTCCAATCGCTTGATAGTGTACTCCACTAACTTTATATTCGGTAGCAGTTTTGGAACTCTTACAAATCAGAGAAAGTAATTTATTAATCACACGATCTGAAGTAGGATACATTTCTCCCAAACACCAAACTGCTTGACTGAGTATGAAGTCTTCATCTGTTCGATCGATGATTTCCAATAATTTTTCTCTAGCAAAATCAGTATTTATTTGTATTAGTGTTTGACGGGCTATTGGCGAATTCAACTCTAATAAGTAGTATTGCCATTCGTTATTTTCACTATTCCACCAACCCACTCCTATTTTAATTAGCCAATTTATGAAATAGTTTTTCCAATCATTATTTTCTAAATCTTGAATCAGCCAAGCTGCCAAGAACTGCGCTCGAAATTTATAAAAATCATGTTCATAGTAAGAGCAACCATATTCAAAATCTATCAATTTATAAATAAATTTTTCTTTTTCTTTATTATTTTCCAAATTTGTTCTGCCTATCCACAACAAAATCACTTGCTTCCACTGCGGCTCAAAAATTCGATATTTTTTCCCCGGCACCGGAAAATTAACATGATTCCGAGGCAGAAAATCATCCCAATCCTCCACTGCCAACGCTGCAAAATACTCCTGAAACGTGGCATGATAAAACACGCAAATCGCCTGTGGAAACCGTTCCACCCGATTCAACCACCCCAACTTCATCACTGCCTCAAACATCGGGCGACTTCCCAAAACCTTCAACACCCAACTTTCCCGCAACCGTAACCGCGAAACCTCTTCTTTCTCATCCATCGCCGCCAACGCCAACCGCGCCAAGGCTGTATCAATTGCCTCCCGTTGGTCTAAAATCTCCTCATCCGCCTTCCAGCGATACACCCAATCCACAAACTGCGCGTATAACCCCGCCTGCGTTTCCGGCAAACCGCCCCCCGTCTGCCAAATTAAACACAACATCCACAACCGCAAGGGATTCTGAATCAACTCCTTGAGACGCGAATTTTCCGACTCTGCTAACTCCGCCTCCAAACTCTCCCCCGTCGCTGCATCCCCCATCCCCGCAAACCAACGGCAAATATAGTCCTTCACCTGTTCGGGGTTAAACTCCAAATTGCGAAACACATCAAACCCCGAAAAAGCATTCTTATCCGCTTCCCAGACATTCACCCGACAAGTCACCACCACCCGCGCCGCCTGCACCCATGACCTTAATAAATCTTTCCCCAACTGCTGCATTCCTTGAGTGTGCGTCATTTCATCCACACCATCCAGCAACAGCCAAACCCGACTAATTTGCGCTTCTAAATCGCGGCGCGTCACTTCTCCCCGACACCGAGATAACCACACTTTTTCCAAATACTGACAGATATCTTGCTCGCCTAATTCAGCTAAATCTATCCAAATCGGCAACCCCAAATCTTGCTCTAAAATCCAATCGGCAATCTTCTGCAACCGCGTAGTTTTCCCCGCACCCGGTTCGCCAATAATCGCAATTTTTCGCCCTTGACTAATGTCGCTTTTCCCTTGTCGCAACACATCCTCAAAAAAGCGTTCTTCAGCAATGGGAATGAGTTTTTCTTCTTCCTTTTCTTCTGGCTGATCCCTTGAGGGAGGTTTGGACGGTTTGCGTTCAACAATCGCTAAGGGAACATAAACCCCATCCAGTTGCGGTGTCATCCCGCAGGCGTTGGTAAAGGGGTTGGTGGTGAGTTGCTGTTGTTGGGCGAGGTTTTGGCGGCAGATTTCTTGCCATTGTTCAATCGGAAGAAACTTTACCCGATTCTCTGCGGGCGACCCCAGTCAAAATGTGTTGTTGTTAAACGTATTATTACCTTGGAAGACGTTTTTAATGTTATCTGCTAACTTTTGAGCGTTGTAAACTGTAGGTTGCTCAGAGACGAAGTTAGAAAGCTTGGGATTGGGATCGGTTTTAGCCGCTGCAACTAACTCTTGAAGTAGTTGGGCAAATTGAGGATCGCGATCGGCTTCGATTTTAAAAGTTGCTACTGTTTTAGCGTAGTCTAATTCTGCTGGAGCCATTTCAATCGCAGTAACTGTTTCCGGTGACTTCTTCCGCAGTGAATCAAGAACTTTACCACTTCGCTCAATGACTGCTTCTCCCAGTTTGGTAGTAATAAATATGTAGTGAAATTTAATTACAGTAATTGAATACATAGGATAATTTTATAACTCACACAATCAA
>NZ_JAUBVR010000183.1:0-1463 GCF_036705955.1 Microcoleus sp. A6-C6
ATCTTTATTTGGCAATTTTACTAGCTTTTTCATTTTAACCCTTTTTTGGCATACTCGCCAAAGTGAGATGCACCCGTCAAGATGAAGATAGATGGATTACCATAGGCTTAGATGAAACAGGAATTTTAAGGGTTGTTGTCCATACCTTTGAACAAACCGATCGCACCTCCTGTATAATTCAGATTATTTCAGCCCGCAAAGCTAATTTCACAGAAACCCAACCTTATCAAGAGAGGAAATTATGAAATCAGAGTATGATTTTTCTTCGTCAGAGCAAGGCAAGTTTTACCATCCTGATGCTAGGTTTCATTATCCCATTTATCTCGAACCCGATGTCGAGGACTTTGTGACTAAAATTGCCGAGCATAAAAAGATTGAGGTTCAAGCTTTGGTCAATGAATGGCTGAGAAATAACATTAAACTAATTCAAAGTGTTGAGTAGGTGAAAAACCTAGTTTTTTTTCTCAAGTGGCTTGGCTGATAGTACCGATCGCGATCGACCGCAAAAGGAGAAATGACATCGATTTGCAAGTAGCAGCAGGCGAAGTCAAAAGTTAACGATATTCTCATGCCCTGTTTGCCCGATGCCCCATTACCCATCTCGGAGTGTTTTGTGTCAGAAAAACAACCAAACGAGCCAATGAGTTTTAGCAGCTTTGCTGACTGGTGCAGGGATATTGACAGCCTTTCAGCAGAGGCAAGGCGCACAGTTAAAGTGTTGTTAAAAAAGGCTGGCACTGATGACCCTGAAGCAGCGGAGCAGATACTTTCAAGCATGACAGAACTGGATCTCCGCAGCAATCGAATTACCGACATCAGCTCTCTCGGTTCGCTCACCAATTTGACAACACTCAATCTGGGCAGAAATAGAATTACCGACATTAGTTCCCTCGGCTCGCCAAAAAACGAGCGAGAAGCCCCTGGCTTTAGACATGGGGAGGAAAGCGGCAGCGACGACCGTCACCTAACATCTGTGTGCTCAATTAATTCTTTCATAGCAGAAGATAGGCTACGACAGATTTTACCCGTGCTGTATATCGAGCTATAGTACGGGTAAAATCATGAATAAAAACAGAATTATAATGTTTATTGTTGATAGAATATAATTCTATTATTCTAGTATACTGTAACAAGGAGGAAAAAGAATATGTTTGGATGTCAACAGAATTTAATCAGCCCAACTAAAGACTTAAAAGCAATTTTAGAATTCCTGTGCAGCGAGTCATCGAAGTTGACTAACTGCGGAATATATTATGCTCGTCAAATGTACTTTAAAACAGGCAAAATACCGAGTAGGGCCAAGTTGCACAAAGTGCTTGGAACAGAAAATCATAACTTGCATTACAAAGCATTTTATTCCGATACCGCGCAACAGATTTTAACTACCGTCGCTGAGTCTTTTAAATCCTACATTGGACTACTGAAAGGAATTGGTAAAGGCACTGTAACCCAAAGACCTAGAT
>NZ_JAUBVR010000007.1:0-118933 GCF_036705955.1 Microcoleus sp. A6-C6
TGATGCTATATCTGCCCATTTTTGTGACTTATTTATGCCTTCTTTAATTCCCCAATCTTAGACCTGAATCCTTACGTCATCAGGAAGAAGGAAGAAGGAAGATTTTGGCAATTTTATGATAATTTATATACAAGAAACCGGGTTTATTTCGAGATATTTAGCCACCCAACCGAGATTTTATGAGAAACCCGGTTTCTGAGCCACTGGTGCAATTTTAGAGAAACCGGGTTTCTTTCAAGATATAGCGGTTCTCAAAAAAGTGAGGAGAGCCTCATGCCCTATGCCCTATGCCATATCCCCTATGCCCTATGCCGTTCGCGTACCTGATCTTTCTGAGAAAGGCTATATCTCCATAAAAACTCGATTTTTTCTTGATCGGGCCTGCTTTTGGAATTGGCCAAAAGTTGCGAGTAGAATGGTGCAAGAGCCGATCGCTCGATCGTAGTCCATAGCGAAATATGACCCCACCGCAGCCACCCCGCAAACCTCAAACCGTCTTGGGTGCGATCACCCAAGCAGTCCAGACTATTGCCAAGGTTAATTTTAACCAGCTAGCCCTCAAACCGAATGCCAAAGTACCCGAACTGTGGGTACAAGATGCCGGCGCTGCAAAGGCCGAGGTTTATCCGCTATTGGGCGATCGATATTTGTTAGGTCGATCGTCCAAAGCTTCAGATATTGTAGTTCGCAATCCCGTTGTCAGTCACGTGCACCTATCCCTGGCGCGAGATACTCGACGGCGGACTCCTTTTGTGATCAAAGATGAAGACTCTACCAATGGCATTTACAGAGGTAAAAGACGAGTTAAAAGTATGTCCCTGCGTCACGGAGACGTGTTCACCTTAGGCCCACCGGAACTCGCCGCCGCCGTCAGAGTTCAGTACATAGATCCGCCACCTTGGTATTTTGAATTTTTGCGTTACAGCTTTTACGGAGTCAGCGGAATTACCACTTTGATCGCTATTTTGGTCGGCTTTGAATCGAGCAAGTTTCAAGTACGACCTCTGCCGAGAAGTATCAACGGGCCCGTGATAGTTTACGCCCGCGACGGACAAACTCCCCTGCGCCCTCCGCAGAATAACGCTCACGTAGAATTAAAGGGATTGCAGGATTTTTCACCTTATTTATCCAAGGCGGTACTTGCTTCGGAAGACAGCCGCTACAATTGGCATTTGGGCGTAGATCCGATCGGGGTTTTGCGCGCGCTGTTGACCAACGTGCGCGGCGGAGGAATTCGCGAAGGCGGCAGCACAGTGACGCAGCAGTTAGCGAGGAGTTTGTTTCGAGATTATGTGGGAACTCAAGATTCCGCCGGACGCAAATTGCGGGAAGCCGTAGTTGCTTTGAAACTGGAGAGTTATTACAGCAAAGACGAGCTATTGCTGACTTATTTGAATCGCGTGTTTTTGGGAATTGACCTGTACGGTTTTGAGGATGCGTCTCTGTTTTATTTTGGCAAGTCGGCGAAGGATTTGAGTTTGTCGGAAGCAGCGACTTTGGCGGGCATTTTGCCAGCGCCAAACAGTTTTAATCCGATTCAAAATTATCAGTTGGCGGTGCAATATCGCGATCGGGTAATCGAACGAATGCGCGCAATGGGGACTGTTACTCAGGAAGAAGCCGATCGCGCGAGGCGATCGCGAATCGACATCAATCCCAAAGCCCGCCAATACCTGCAAAGTACGATCGCGCCTTATTTCTACAGTTATGTATTTGACGAATTAGAATTTTTGCTGGGGGCGCAATTAGCCAGAGAAGGCAATTTTATTGTAGAAACAGGCTTAAATCCCGGTCTGCAAAAAGTGGCTGAATCTTCCCTGAGAAATGCTGTAGAAAATGCCGGAGCGAGTGCAGGTTTTTCTCAAGGAGCTGTGGTAACTCTTAATACTAAAACTGGAGAAGTTTTAGCTTTAGTTGGCGGCGTAGATTATTTGCAAAGTCAATTTAATCGAGCCACCCAAGCATTGAGACAGCCCGGTTCTACATTTAAGATTTTCACCTATACAGCCGCCTTAGAAAGCGGAATATCACCAAATAAGACCTATTCTTGCGAGCCGCTTTCCTGGGGCGGACAAAGTTACAGCGGCTGTGCCAGAACTAGCGGTAGCGCTGATATGTATCGGGGTTTAGCACAGTCAGAAAATCCCATTGCTTTGAGAGTCGCACAAGATGTCGGCTTAGACAATGTAGTGGCGATGGCTAAACGTTTGGGGATTACATCTCCACTGCGTTCTACCCCTGGTTTGGTGTTAGGTGAAAGTGAAGTTAACGTATTACAATTAACGGGTGCATTCGGGGTTTTGGCGAACCGGGGTTTGGGCAATCGCCCCCATGTGATCAAGCGAATTATTGACAGCAGCGATTGCAAAGATCGAAATGATTTTAAAAGTTGTCGGGTGATTTATGACTATCAAAAAGATGGCGTTGCTAATCGGCAGTTAGTTTCTGAAGCCGTAGCGGATACGATGACTGATATGCTGCAAGGTGTTGTCCGGGGAGGTACGGGTAGTAGTGCTGCTTTGGGGTTGGGAGAAGCTGGAAAAACAGGCACGACTAATGATAATAAGGATTTGTGGTTTGTCGGTTATATTCCCAGTCAGGAACTGGTGACGGGAGTTTGGTTGGGAAATGATGATAATTCTCCGACTGCCGGAGGTAGTGCAAATGCTGCTCAGTTGTGGGGGGAATATATGCGACAGGTGGCGCGTTAACAGTTGACAGTTGACAGTTGACAGTTGACAGCGAAGTTTTTAGGCTGGGGATTTAAGAAGAGACGACGGTTGAAACCGCGTCTACCCAGACAAAACCCGCCTCCGCGGGTTGAAGACAAAGACGGTTAAAATTGAGTTATTTTATTCAGTCTGCGGAGGCGGACATCGTTTGTGTAGATGTGGTTTCAACCGCCGTCTTCAGTCTGCGGAGGCGGACATGGTTTGTGTAGACGCGGTTTCAACCGCCGCCTGATATGGCCGACAGCCTGACAATATTGAGTGTAAATTGACGACATTTCCGATTACCGCGATCGCAGGTGCGGAAAATCCAGCCACCTCAACTTGCTCTACAATTGTACTCAAAGTGCCGATCAATTCTTCTTGTTCCGGCCGCGTTCCCCAGCGCACTAATGCTATGGGCGTTTCTGCACTCAATTCGGCTGTTGTTAACTGGCCGATGATATAAGGCAAATTGTGGATTCCCATGTATACTACAATGGTTTCGGAGCCACGGGCGATCGCCTGCCAATTTACCTCCGGTCGATATTTTCCCGCTGATTCGTGGCCGGTGACAAAGGTAACTGACGAACTGTATGATCGATGTGTGAGAGGAATTCCCGCATAAGCAGCGGCCGCAATCCCAGAAGTTACACCCGGAACGACTTCCACCGCAACTCTAGCTTTTACCAACTCTTCCATTTCTTCGCCACCGCGCCCGAAAATAAATGGATCACCGCCTTTGAGACGAACTACGATCGCATTATTTTGAGCTTTTTCGATCATTAACTGAGTTGTTTCGTCCTGCATTAACGAGTGACGGCCTTTGCGTTTGCCGGCATCAATTCGTTCTGCTTGCGGATTGATTACTGCCAAAATTTGAGGGCTGACTAAAGCATCGTAAATCACGACATCCGCACACTCTAACAGAGCTTTTCCCTTTAACGTCATCAAACCCGGGTCTCCGGGCCCTGCACCTACCAAATACACTTTACCTAAAGACATTTTGCTTGCTTCCTTGACCTCTTCTGTGTCTTTGCGATTCATTTTTGAATTAAATCCCGAATTAAGTCTGCTAATTCTACACTTGCGCCTAGAGGATTTGCGAGATGAAGCTCCGCCGCAGGGAATTGCTGCTTTAGCTGTGCGACATTTTTGGCGATCGCATCTGTAATTCCTCCATTAAATAAGAAGTATGGCACAATTCCTATTTGCTGCTGTCCACCACGAACTAAACTGTCAATTCGCTCTTCCAAACTCGGCTTTACCGACCAATAAGCTGTCTGTGCACCGAGTTCGCTGGCGATTTCCTCGACTGTCGAGTTACCTCCGGGGCGGCGGCTGCCGTGAGATAATACAATCCATTTTGGGGATAGCAAATTGGGGAGAAAAGCTACGTCTTGCATCTGAGTTTTCAGCAAGTTTGTTAAGCCCGCTTCCTGGGAACCTAAATGCGGGCGCACTTCTATTTTTAACCGGGAACCAAAAATTTTTTGGGCAATTTCCACCTCTGCGGGTATGTCTTCGGCGACGTGAACTCCCGGTAATAAAAATACGGGCAGGATTTGCAATTCTGTCAGTCCCAGCGACAGGGTATGTTCGCCAAAACTGCAAATTTGTTCGTGGAGTGGCGCGGGGCCGAGTTCTAGGGTGGCGGTTGCGACTGCGGGGAACGAGTCAGGCAATTTTTGAGACAGCAGTTGACTTAGGTTTTCTAAACCTAGTTGGGGTCTGGGGTCGCGGCTGCCGTGGGAAACTAATAAATAGGTCGATCGCAATTTCAATAGGGATTTGATGTTAAGGGTCGATGATGTTGAATAATTCTAACATCTGGGAGCCTAAATTCCTAAAAAAACATAACAACGATATCCCCTACTTCTTATAGAAGTAGGGGATATAAGTTGCCGAATATTTTGATTAACCTTTGGGTTCAGGATCGGCGACGTACTTGAAAGTAGGTTCAGAATTCAAAGCATTGGGTTTGTCCTTCCCATCACTAGACAAGTTAAAGAACAAATCTACTGTTGAATCTGGCGCGATATTTCCGAACAGCGGATCGGTAAGTTTGCCCATTGATTGCAGAGCATTCATGAACATTTGAGTGTGGGAAATTTCCCGAGTTAGCAAGAAGTGCAGTGTCTTTTTGGTTCCGGCATCCGGCGCTAGTTTAATCAATTCTTCGTAGGTTTGGCGAGCTCCTGCTTCCGAAGCGATATCAGCGCGCAAATCGCGCACCACATCCCCGCCTTCGTTGATATAAGCTGCTGTCCAAGCTTGACCTTGGCTGTCCAACAAGTGCGGGCCTACACCACGTATCGCAAACAAAGTGCTTTTGTAAGCATCTGTTTGATCAACGTTTTTGGTGTGCATTTCGATGAGTTGGCCCACCATTTCTAAGTGGCTGAATTCTTCGATCGCAATATCTTGGAGCATATCCTTAATCTCTGCATTTTCACAGTGAAAAGACTGCACCCAGTATTGCAGAGCTGCTGTCAGTTCTCCGGTGGCTCCGCCAAACTGTTCTAGCAGCAATTGAGCAAAACGGGGGTTGGCTTCGTCTACAGTCACCGCAGCCATTAATTGTTTTTTGTGAAAAAACATCGATCGATACCTCTCTTTAGTTCGGTTGTTACAGTCGCCAGATTGCCGACTTGTATCTGTGTTTACCTTCAGCATCCATTGTGCGACAAGCGAGAACCTCGAACCTCGCTCGCTGGATACATCTAGCGGGAGCCATTTCTCTGCTTTCAGGTAGATTTAAAATATAAAATTTTACTTAGTTATTTGGTACACAAGATTACGATTTAGCAGGCTCATTATTGTTGCACTCGGTTAATTTTGCTGACAGGGCATCGAGGTGTCGCACCCACTGAATGCCGCCCACCCAACTGCGAGACGGGAGGTGTCCGATTGGTGCTTTTTGAGTAAATTTAATTTGTCCTGAAGCGATAGCAGAGTTGTATCTCGGCCAGTTTACCCGATCGCAAAATCGGATATAATCTCCCTTAACGCTTTCGTAGATTTGCTTTTGGACACTGAAGCCAAACCGACCTTGACTATAATGTAGCCACAGGCGATCGACTGTTTGCAAATCTGGGCACGGTAACTTGTAAATTTGGCTGATTTCTAACGGAGTTCCCGGTTCTAGCGAGAGAGATTGACACATGACTGTCCAAGTTTCGCGATCGGCTTCTTTCCACTTTTTGCTTGACAAACAATCCCGTAGTTTGGTATAATCAACTGCCCGTGCAGAAGTCATAGTCGGAACGAAATTAGAAGTAACAGATAAATAAAAACTTTCTGGGGAATTAGCCGCAGTTTTGGTCGGTGAAATCAGAAAATTAGGAGTTGGTGGCGCGGTGAGATTATCTGAGTTAGGGCTATCAATGATGGTAGGGGCGATCCTCTGCGAGGGCTTTGCTAACGGCTGTTTCGGCAAAAGTAAATCTTGAGGGCGAACATCTAAAACTGCATTGATATCTTGCAAAACTTCCGACGCAAAACTGTAGCGTTGACAAAGATGAGTTTGCAGCAATTTATTTAAAATTTCACCTAACTCGTTGCTAATACTCGTGCCTTTCGGGAGAAAGTCGCGCCACCACCAGCGTTCAGTGTTGCAGTCATACATATCCAACGGCGGAACTTGCGTCATTAGGCGAACGCAAGTAACACCTAAACTGTAAAGATCACTAGCAGGAAATACTTTACCACGCATTTGTTCAGGAGCTATATAATCTTGACTGCCGATGAGCGTTGCTGGACGGAGTAGGGCTGAATCAGTCAGCAGTTTAGCAATGCCGAAATCAATTAATACAAGTTTATTGTCCGATTGGCGGCGGATAATATTTTCTGGTTTAATGTCGCGGTGAACGACGTGGCTATTGTGGATAAATTGCAGCACGGGTAATAGGTCTTGCAGCAGTTGCCAAATTTTATTTTCATCGTATACACTCTCCTCTAATTCTTGTTTGAGAGTCGGCCCGTCTATAAAATCTTGAACTAAATAAATCTGGCGTTCTTGTTCAAAGCAGGCTAATAATTTGGGAATTTGTGGGTGTTTGAGGTCGTCTAAACGGATGGCTTCTTGGTGGAATAATTCAAGGGCTTTGTTGAATATTTTCGGATCGCGATCGTGAAAATAAAATTGCTTGACTGCACACCGTGGTTGCGATGGGATATCTTCATCAATTGCTAGGAAGGTTTTGCCAAATCCACCTCTACCTATGAGTTGAATCGGGCGATATCGCTGTCTTAGCAATAGGTTAAAGCCGCAGTTTAAGCAATGTTCTGCGGTGTTGGGGTTTTCGGGTTTTTGACATTCTGGATTTAGGCAGTAACTCATATTGATTTTGGATTTTTTTTAAACGAACCGCGAAGGCGCAAAGGGCGCCAAGGAAGAAAGAAGGGAAGGATGAGGGAATTGATGTAGTCTGGGCTATGAGGCTATTTTAGTGTGCTGGGCTGAATCGGGACGCTGGGAGACCTGCTGATCCCAAGCTGCGTGATTACTCAGGAAGTGGGATTATTGCAGCTTTCCCAAAGGGAAAATTGTGCTAAACTCTTGCTGTGCCTGGAATGGGAGGCGCAATTGATCTGTCGGGTTCAGGGACGCTGAAAAATATTTTGAAATATTTTTGCTTTACCCCTAGACTTGTGCTGAGATATGATGCTATAGTTATAAACGTTATGGCGAGTGTAGCCAAGTGGTTAAGGCAGTGGTTTGTGGTACCACCATTCGTGGGTTCAATTCCCATCATTCGCCCTTTTGATTTTATTGTGCAGATTCAGACGCGCCTTGTGTGCGGTGATGCAGATCGGACGTACGGTTGAAACCGCGTCTACACAAACAATGTCCGCCTCCGCGGACTGAAGAAGGTAACGTGATTTTTATCGCCCGGTCTTCGTCTTTAACCCGCGGAGGCGGGTTTCGTCTGTGTAGACGCGGTTTCTAACCGCCGGATCTTCTTAACCGTTCTTCTTAACCGGTGCGGTGCACACCCTACAAATTCAATTGGTGCGCGGTGCACACCCTACAAACTACGAACCTATGTGCTAATCTTAAATCCAATCTAAAATCTAACATCTAAAATCTAAAATCAAAATATGCCATCTTTAGTAGCAGAAGATTGGGGATATAAATTTAGTGGCGATCGCACGATTAATAAATTTATTGGCCAAGTTGAAGGAGACGCGGCTTTAGCGAAATATTGCGATTGGGAATGCAGGGATCGGGCGGAACTTCTGATGTCGGAGATAGCCGGCAAATCCCACAGTCTTTTTTATGTGCGCCGCCAAAAGGTGAATGAGAGATTTTCTGAGGAAGAAATCTGGGAATTGATTCTTGCTACGGATGGAGATTATTTTGAATTACCCGAATTGTTGCAAAAAGCCGATCGCACTTTGCGATTACTAGCAACTGTACGCATAGAAGACGGAATCGGTGGCTTAAAACTGCTGGATGCTGGTTTGGTGGCGGTTCCCAGAGGGAGAAAAGATGGCTATGTTTTGCCGGTACAGTTGCGACTTTTGCCGAAAAGTCGATCGCCAATTCCCGCAAAGTCGATCGCCCGCGTCCAACAAATGCCATTCTGGGACGATAGACATATACCGAGTACCGAACAATTAAAAGTTTGGCACACTTTCTTAAATGTCGAAAAACGCATCGCCGAGGCGCGTCAATTTTGTGTACCTTTCCGCGCGCACAACTACGGTTCCGGCTTCAAAATCGTTACTTTTGAAATCGATCGCAATTCTGCAACTCTTGACGGCTACGATGAGAATCCCTTACAAATCGGCGACTTTCGCGAAAGGCTAAAAAAAGCCAGAAATGAAGACATTATTTTATTTGATTCGCCACCGGGAAGCAGAAGTGGCCGCGATGGCGAGACTTTGGGTAGCATTGCGGAAATTGAGTTTGATCATGGTAAATTACGGATTAAGTTAGATGTTGATTTGGGCGATCGCATGGCGGGCGGCAGATATCAACTTCCCAAACAAGGATTTTTGTATTTTGAGGCGGCGGGCGATATCAGTCAGATCGATCGCAAGAAAAAAGCTTTAAAAATGCTCACGGATGGCCGCGCACAAAATCCCTATTTAAGCGAGTTTTTATTCGACTCTTCTCAGGCGAGAATTCCAGATAAACTGGTTAAGTTAGATCGGGAAGACTTATTAAATCGCAATGCTAATGATGATCAACTCGCCGCCGTAGAAATGGTGCTTTCGGCGCGGGATTTAATTCTAATTCAAGGGCCGCCGGGAACCGGAAAAACGACGGTGATTGCGGAAATTTGCTATCAAATTGCCCGTAAAGGTGGGAAAACTCTCATTGCTTCGCAAGCTAATTTAGCGGTTGATAATGCTTTGAGTCGGTTGGTACACAATCCGGCGATTCGGGCTTTGCGGAAGGGAAAAGCTCATAAGGTGCAGGAAGAAGGCCAGCCGTTTTTAGAAGAAAATGCGATCGGCACTTGGCTACAAAATACGGCGACTGATTGCGAACAAAAACTGTCGCAGCGTCAGATTAATGTCACATCTTTGCGGCAGTTACTGGCAAATTTCGACAGATTTAATGCCTATTCTGCCGCCGAGAGAGATTTTTTCAAGGGATTAAAACATCTCCACGATAGTAAAGCAGATATAGAAGAAAAGTTGACCGCGCAATCAGCAGCTTATCAACTAAGTTTAACGGCCAAAAGCGAGATTGCATCTTTAGTTGATGGGCTGAAAAATCTGCTGGCTGCGCCGGATGTTAACTGGGAATCTTCGGAAATTGCCGAGTTTATGCCGAAACTAAAACCTTATTCGGAAGGCAATGTTTTAGTCGAAAACTTTATGGCAAATGTGCGGATTTGCGTCAATCATGCTATTCAAATAGGATTCGATCGCCCGATGTGCGGCGCGTTTGGAATTGCGGTTTGGTTGCGCGAAACTGTAGCACCGCAATTATCCGAATTTAAGACGGCGGGCGATCGGGCTGAGGATGTTTGTCACGCGATGTCAGGGGTTGCGGAGTCGTTGCGGGTGTCGCGCCAGTTGTCGGATGCGGTGAATCAGCTACAGTTGGGCGACAAGCAAAATCAGACACATCGCCACAATCTCGAACAAAAAATCCAGAATTTGGAACTGCGAAAAACCGAAATTGCGGCGGTTGTCGTCGCCGTTGCGGGGTGGATTGAGACAGCAGATACGGGATTGTATGAAGTCGTGAAAGCTTGCTGGGAAACGGGCGCGATGCTTACGGATGATATGGTAGAATTGCCCGCAGGATTGCTGAAAATTGCTCGACAGCTCAAAATGCCGATCGTCCCGCCTAAGTGTAAAGTCAATTTGCCCGATTTGGATCGGTTGCGGCAGGCGCTATCCCACGAAGCCACCGCAGGTTTTAAGGACATTCAAGGGCAGCAGTTCCGATTTAGCGAGTTTTTACACCTAAATTTGAGTCAAACGCCGATCGTGCTCACTGCGGGCGATCGCACGCAATGGCAACAACTAGCCAAAGACTTCGCCAGCTATACCCAAGTCAGTCCCAGTCAACGCAAATTTATCATCGAAAAAGCCAGCACTTTCTTAGCTAATATCCAACAATTTTATAGTGAATCCTTGCAGCCAAATCAAATCCAGGCAACCTTCGATCGCCTAGTCAAAGAATTGCTGCACAGCATCCTCGGAAACGCCCGCCAGTGCATAGTTCCCCTCAAAACCGAAACCGAACAACAACTGATCAAACAGCAACAGTTATTAGATAAAATCGGTCAAAGCGTCAGTCAGCAACAAATATCCGCCGCCCAAGTTCAGGTAGAAACAGCGCAGCAAGAAGCTAACTTAAAAATTAGCGAAGTTACGAATCTATTGCAAGCAATTGTAGAACTACCAAACGCACCGGAAAAGTTGCGGATCTTAGCCTCTCAATATCTCGCCCAAAAGTCGAATATTTGGGAACAACCGCAGCAGTTTGTTAAGCAAATTGATGTTTGGAAAACCAGTCTGATTCAGCTTGAAAAATCCATTACTGACTTAGATCCGTTCGGAATTTTGGAAGTCATCAAAACTACTCTTGACGAGCAATTATCCCCGCTGCAAATTGCCTCCACAGCTTTGCATGAGCAACTCGCGCAACTGCAAGCAGAATTGAGCGAGATTACTGCTCAACTCCAACAGCAACAACCAACAGCAGAGTTAATTGTAGAGAGAAATTGGTGGGAATCAGCATGGCAAACTATCCCGGATAAATATCAGCCGGAAGTACCCAGTACCGGATTATTCAGTGTAGATTTTTTAAGCAAAATCAAGCGTTTATTCAAACATTGGCAGCGGGAATTAGAACGAGAAGAAATAGCCCTCAAGCGTTCTCAAAACTTTGTCACAGATTGGATTGAAAAACTCCGCAATCCATCGGAAAAAGACCGCAATGATTTAAAGCAAATTTATATTGACAACGCCAACGTGATTGGCATTACCTGCGTGCAAGCTGCGAGTTTCGATTTTAGCAAAAACTTTCCCAGCTTTGATGCAGTGATTATTGACGAAGTTAGTAAATGCACTCCACCAGAGTTATTAATTCCCGCTTTGAAGGGCAGGAAATTAGTATTAGTGGGCGATCACAGGCAATTGCCGCCGATGTTTAATCAAAGTACGATCGATGATATCGCCGAAGATATTGGTTGTACGGGAGATGAACTTAGCTTCATCAAAGAATCGTTGTTCAAAATATTGTTTGAAAGTGCTGGCGACGGTATCAAAAAAATGCTGACAACTCAATACCGAATGCACCCGCAAATTATGGGCGCAATCAATCAGTTTTACCAACAAAAGCTCAATTGTGGGATTCTGGAAGCAGACACGAGACGCGCGCACCATCTCGCAGGTGACATCATTAAAGAACACAATCATATCCTATGGGTGAAAACGCCCGTGGGACAAGGGTTTGAAGAGGGGAAACAGGGTACTTCGCGGTTGAATGTGAAGGAGATTGATGCGATCGAGCTTTTGTGCGAACAGATGGAAACGGCTTGGCGGCCTAAGATGGTAGAGGGTGAACCGCCGAAAGAAATCGGGATTATCACTTTTTACGGCGCTCAATTGAACGCAATTAAAGATAGAATCGCCGCCGAAAGATTCCCTTCTTTGAGTATCCGCACTGGTACGGTTGACATATTTCAAGGCATGGAAAGACCTGTGATTATTGTCAGCACAGTGTGCAATAATATTAGGGGCGATATTGGATTTGCTAAGGAACCGGAACGGGTGAATGTGGCTTTTTCCCGTGCTCAAGAATTGCTGATAGTTGTCGGCTGTCACGATTTATTTACCCAACAAACAGGTACTGTCGGAAAAATGTATCAGGAAGTTTCAAAAATGGTGCGTCACTGCGGAGGTTTTGTAGATGTTGCTAGCGTCATCGGCTAAACAAATTGACGCGAATTTAAGTTCGCTAGCCCAACAAATTGAGCAGGAAAACTCTGGTTTGTCAGTGTTGGCGGCGCGTCAATTCCGCTTTGCAATTCGCCAAACTCCGCTGGAAGTGGCGATTAGTGAACCGCGCGAGTTTAATGTGTTGGAAGAGTTTATTTTGCGGGCTGGTGTTGAGTTTGATCCTGCGCCGACTTTGCAGGAGTTGGCGGATTTGCTGGGGTTGGATCAGGTTTTTGTGAAAACTACGGCGACGAATTTGGTTAATTTGGAGATTTTGGAGGTGGCGGATAATGGTAAAATTGCGTTAGCGAAGCCCGCCCCTACGGGAGGCTCATCAACGAAGATGATCGCACCTTTAGGCAAAGATTTTTTCGATCAAGGTGCGGTTAGTCGATCGCAAATCCAATCAATTTACGCGATTTCCGATCCGTTAAATCAAACTCTTACCTTTAAGTTCGATGCTTTACCCGCAGAATCGGTCAACTTACCAGATTTAGCAGATTTTGTATCGCTCGAACATAAAATTACCGACCTTGCCAATTTAAGTCTAGCAGAAATCCAGCCGCTGATCCAAGCTTCCGGCTTAGGGATTCACGTTCCCGAAAACGGCAAAATCGTCTCTCAGTGCGATGTCATCGGCGACGATGTGGATATTTGGCAAATTGTATCAGTTTTTGTGTTGCTGGATGCGATCGAAAATAAAACTACCATTCAAGCCAGACAGGGAAAGCAAATATTAGAAACAGCATCAAATCGGCTGAATGAGATAGAATTTCAGCAGAAATTGTTGTTGAATGAATTGTGCAAATCAACCGCAGACATCGCACAGCCAGAATCAGAGACAATCCCGGTTCCGAAAACTCGCAAAAAGTCATCAACGAAGAAACGCAAGGAAATGGAGTCGGGAAACAAGTAATATTCGGACTTCAGTCCGCACTACAAACAGTTTCGTAGTGAGGACTGAAGTCCGCATTGGCTAAAAACTATTGAGAAACTTAGTATTTTACTGATTGACAATATACTGTGATTTTGCTATAATTTATAGTTGTATGCGATTGTGCTGAGATTAAATTTGTGTCTGCCAAAGATACCTTCCACGAATCCGTAAAGAGAGCCCTTGAAAAAGAACAGTGGGTGATTACTGCCGATCCGCTAAAGTTTAAGTTTGGTAATATTAAATTTCAGGTCGATTTGGGAGCAGAAAGGTTAGTCGCAGCGGAGCGAGGAGGGGAGAAAATTGCAGTCGAAATCAAAAGCTTCCTCAATCCCTCTGTGATTACAGACTTTTATGCTGCATTGGGACAATTTCTAAGTTATCGGCTAGGTCTGGCATCTGTTGAACCTAATCGGAAATTATACTTAGCAGTACCAATTGACGTGTATAAAACATTTTTTCAGTCTGAATTTACTCAAGCTGCGGTACAACAGTATCAGGTATTTCTAATCGTATACGATTCAAAAAATGAGGTAATTGTGCAATGGACAAACTAGCTCAATATCGTCAATACGTTCAGACATTAATCACCCGTTATGCCGAAGATGATGTTTCTGATGATGAAGTCGAAGTGCAACTTATCTGCGACACAGAACGAGATCATTATCAGTGGATGAATGTCGGCTGGGAACACTTAACCCGGATTTATCAAACCATCATTCACATTGATATAAAAGATGGAAAAATCTGGCTTCAACAAAATTTGACAGAGGAAAATCCAGCGGAGGAATTAGTTGAAATGGGAGTGCCAAGAGAGGATATCGTTTTGGGATTGCAACCGCCATACAAACGACCATATACTGATTACGGTGTAGCCTAAACAGTTGACAGTTGACAGTTGACAGATCTCCACTTAATATAGGGCGCGTCTCTTGGGAAAATCCCAATTATTTTGCATTCGCTTCTGTGACGCACCCTACAATAATCCTACTGAGCTTTAACGCATTTCAGCATCCGCAAAGTAGCCGCCGCCGCGTAATTCCGCTTTGCCGAATCATCGGGAGCAAAACGAGTTCCAACTTCATTGAGAGACGAAGCCACACCACAATAAGCAGACATTTGAGTAATAATAGCAGCAGCCCAATGATTCTGAGTATCCGCAAAAGTTTTTGGAGGCTGCTTACCAATTAAATTAGGCTGCAATCCCCGCGCCGACAAACCAAATTCTGAGGCTCTTCGTAGCACAGCCATCAATTCAGCGCGAGTCACCGGCTGCGTAGGTTTAAAAGTTCCATCTTTATAGCCGCTAACTATCTTATTATCCCGTGCAAATAGAATTTTTGCCGCGCTCCAGCGCGTGCTATCAACATCGCTGTAGGGACGGGTGGAAACATTGCTAGAAAATGTGATATTAGCACCTTGTATTCCTTTCAATGATTCTAATACTAAAGATACCAATTGCTCTCTGGTAACAGCAAGTTGTGGCCGAAAGGTATTATCTTGAGCAAATCCAGCTACAAATCCTAGCGCCACAGCTTCTTTAATTTCGGAAGCGTAGATATCGCTAGCAATATCTCCGAATGTATTCCCGCCAGTATTCCCGCCAGTATTTCCTCCGGTATTTCCTCCGGTATTTCCTCCGGTATTTCCTCCGGTATTTCCTCCGGTATTTCCAGTTTCTCCCGGTGCGGGTTGACTGCTAGTAAAATAAAAGTGACCTAATATTTTGCCTTGGTAAGCTCTTTTACTGAAGCGCCAAGCGGGATCGAGGGTGATTTTCATGAAGCCGTTATTGTCGCCGTTTGTGCGGCCGATAATTATCGGTTGAGTGTCGTTAGGATCGATGGGAGTTCCCATTAGTAAAACGTTGCCGTCAACGACTTGCAAACTTAGGCTATATTTTAATGCTAAATCGGTGCCGGCCATGCGGATAGAAAAGCCGTTGCTGTCTGTGGCGCGGCCGCAAATGCCGGTGAAATCAAAAGTAGCTAATAACGGATTGACTACGACGGGATTAGAGCCGCTTTCGCTCCAGCACTTGCGTCTGTCTGTGACCTGTTCTACAATTAGTAATTGGTAGCCGGTCAGACCGCCCGGTTGGGCGATCGCAATTACTCGATCTTGGTTAATTTCGGTTTCGTCAAAAGTATATGCTTTCGCCGGAGCGATCGCGCCAAGTGTTAAAATTGCTGAACCGACAAGTGCGGCCGCTGTTCGTACCAGTGAATGTTTCATAGTTTTTCCCTATTTACCCCTTGTTTTGATGAGACCTATCTAGAATATGAAAAGGTCGCGCTGCTCAGACAACAAGATAGAATTTTACCATCTCTTGTTCCGGTGATGCTAAGTGCGATCGCGCAAATATCATAAAATTGAATACGGTGCAGTTAAGCCTGATCTCCCTGGCCTCCCCTTCTCAAGGGGGCGACAAGAGTATTTTCTTGCATCCCTATTTTCAAGGGGGATTTAGGGGAATATTCTTTAAAAAAATGGTGCGTTACACTTAGTTAACGCACCCTAAAATAAATATTGAAAAAATGCCTTTTATGCCTACCGGAACATACTGCTCACAGAACTATCTTCGTGAATCCGCCAAATAGTTTCCCCTAGCAAATTCGCTACCGAAAGCACAGTTAATTGCTCAAAACGGTGCTCTTCAGGTACAGGAATTGTATTCGTAACAATTACCTCTTCCAATAATCCGCTAGACAAACGCTCGATCGCCGGAGGTGAAAAAACCGCATGAGTAGCACAAGCATATACCTGTCTCGCACCCTCGCGGCGTAACAATCTTGCGCCTTCGGAAATCGTGCCCGCAGTATCGATCATATCGTCCACTAACACGGCTGTTTTGCCTCTGACATCCCCGATGACGTTCATCACTTCGGCGACGTTGTGAGCTTGACGGCGCTTGTCAATAATTGCCAAGGGAGCATCGCCAAGCTTTTTAGCAAACGCTCTCGCCCTAGCGACTCCGCCAACATCCGGCGAAACCACAACAATATCCGTCAATTTCTTGCTCGCCAGATAATCCAAAAGCACTGGCGAACCGTAAACGTGATCGAAGGGAATGTCAAAATAACCTTGAATCTGAGCCGAGTGCAAATCCATCCCTAAAATGCGATTGGCCCCAGCTTCAGTAATCAAATTCGCGACCAACTTCGCAGTAATTGACTCTCTGCCGGCTGTTTTGCGGTCTGCTCTAGCATAGCCGTAGTAGGGAATCACCGCAGTAACTTGTCTTGCCGAAGCGCGACGACAAGCGTCGATCATAATTAACAATTCCATGAGGCGATCGTTTACCGGACAGCAAGTAGGCTGAATTAAGTAAACATCGCAACCCCGAATCGATTCTTGAATTTGAACGTAGAGTTCCCCATCAGCAAACCGCTTGCGAACCATCGGCCCCAAATCGATCCCCAGATAGCGAGCCACCTCTTGGGCGAGGGGAACATTAGCAGAACCGGAGAACAGTCGCAGACGGTCGTGAGCAGAAACTGGCGACTGGGGAAGCGGAAGCGGTAAAGTAGCAGAACGGATCACAGCAGGCCTCTTGCAAGACGTTTATTTTACCGTCATCTTACCATCGGAAACTAAAAATGTTCAGCCAACATTAGGATAGATTTTATGTTTAGGGTAGCGTTCGATCGCTAAAAATTCTGCCGATAGTCTATTTGGGGCCCAGACTCGAAGTGCAGCCGCCCCAAATTAGGTCAAAACCCGAAGACATTTGGGATCAAGGTGATCAAAATGCCACCAACAGGCAATAAACTTGCCAAAAACTGCAAAAACAGTTAAGAATCGGAAGTATACTCCAGATTTTTGATATTAGGGAAAGCAAGGTAGAAATCGATGAGCTTAAGAGAACGGATTGACGCAGAAATCAAAGCAGCCATGAAGTCCAAGGACAAAGTTCGCTTGGAAACAGTTCGCGGCATCAAGAAAGTTATTCTCGAAAAAGAGGTCAGTCTGCGTCCTTCGGGGCAAGATACGCTGACAGAAGCTCAAGAATTGGAAATTTTGATGCAGATAGCGAAACAGCGCCGGGATTCGATCGATCAATACCGCAAAGGTGGCCGCGAAGATTTAGTTGCACAAGAAGTGGCGGAGTTGGCAATTCTGGAAGAGTATTTGCCGGCGCAGATGTCAGATGAAGAGGTGAGTCAAGTCGTTGACGAGGTGATTGCCTCGGTGGGCGCTACTTCTGCAAAAGATATGGGCAAGGTGATGGGTAAGGCAATGCAGCAGCTTAAGGGCAAGGCAGATGGTAACAGAATTCAAGACATGGTGAAAGCAAAGCTTAACAGTTGACAGTTGACAGTTGACAGTTGGCAGTTGGGAGTTGGGAGTTGGGAGTTGTCATTGGGAAGAATGTAGCAGCAAATCTCCTAATTTTTCGCTTTTGCGATCGCCCAAATAAACGAAATATCGGGGCAAACCCCCTGTGGTTGCCCATTCTTCTCGATCGCCCACAAAAACCCGATTTCTCAAAGTCGCTCAAAAAAATGTAAAATGCTAACTTTGGTCGGGACTGGGAACTACAAGCAGTGAAGTAGGATCTTGAGCATTAAAGATTTAGGGCGGTTGAAACCGCCGTCCGTCTAGCGATCGCCTATTTTTTAACTTAATTGGCGTAAGTCCCACGCTGTAATTGTACTCAATTCAGCGCTGGGATATAAGCCAAACAAAGTCAGTGAATTTCTCACAAAAAGATGGTATGATATAAGTGGTTGCGACCCACCCACTCGACTGCGAACAAGAGGCTACAGCAGCAGTAATATGCTTGGCCTCGGACAACTGCGAGAGAAAGGGGGAAAAGACAGACCGCTGGTTATTGCGATACGTCCCAATGTGAAATACAATCCAAGTTTGTCATACGAAATAGTTTTTTGCCTTGGGAAACAGGGCTTCTGCGTGGGTTCCTACGAAGGGATAAAGGCTGTAAAGCCAGAGATGCTGTGTAAGACTTGGATCGTCTTTGGTGACGAATATTCAGCAATGGATATCCCCAACAGAGCAACGGCAAACGAGACACGAAGCCTACACGCTCACCGTAAGGTTAGTGTTAGGTATTTCACCAATTTCTACTTAAACTTATGCAGCCACCTATTGCTATTGGAACTCTCCTACAAAACCGCTACCGCTTGGTGAATATTTTAGGTCAAGGGGGATTTGGTCGGACTTATTTAGTAGAAGACGAGGGGCGGTTTAAAGAACGCTGCGCCCTAAAGGAATTGATTCCGATGCAAAGCGGGCCTTACGTTTTGGAAAAATCGAAGGAATTGTTTCAAAGAGAAGCGGCAATACTTTACCAAATTGCGCACCCGCAAATTCCCCAGTTTCGGGCAATATTTGAAGAGAATCAACGTTTGTTTTTAGTGCAGGATTACGTGGAAGGCATGACTTACCGCGAACTGTTACTCGATCCTGCTAGAGGCCGTACCTTTAGTGAAGCAGAAGTTTTGATATTTATCCGACAAATGCTGCCGGTACTGGCTCACATTCACGCCCGCGGCATCATCCACCGCGACATCTCGCCGGAAAATATCATCCGCCGGGAAAATGACCAGTTGCCGATACTGATTGACTTTGGAGTGGTGAAAGAACTCGCTACCAAGGTTCAGTCTCCCGAAGGAACAGCCCACGCGACAACAGTCGGTAAAATCGGCTACGCGCCGATGGAACAGTTGCAAAGCGGGCGCGCCACGGCCAGCAGTGACTTGTATGCTTTAGCTGTAACGGCGATCGTCCTGCTGACAGGCAAAGAACCGCAGGAATTGCTGGATCAAACAACGCTGCACTGGAATTGGCAGCAGCGAGTGCAGGTGAGCGCGGGTTTAGCTTTGGTACTGAATCGGATGTTAAATCGCTCTCCGGGCGATCGATATCAATCTGTCAGCGAAGTCGCCCAAGCACTCGACGGCCAAACGAATCCTTACTCTCAATCTAACGCGCCAACTGCACCACCAGCATCAGCAGTCGCGCCGTCAAATGCTTCGCTAATCGCAACGGTAGCCGTGGGTAGGCCGCCAGAATCCGAGCCGATGGTGCCCCTAAGTGCCGGCCCGCAAAACCAGCCAGATCCTCTAATTGAGCCTGCTGGTGGCTCTTTGTGGGACAATCCCGTGGCTGCGATCGGACTATTAACGGGCTTAGTCATCTTGACAGGCTTCGGTTCCTGGGCCTTGGTAGGCTCATTTCTCAACAAACCGACGCCCAAAGCAACTCCGACAGCGCCAGCATTCACAACTCCGACGCCGATACTAAATCCGATACCAAGCCCAGAACCATTGCCAACACCGACTCCGACACTCAAACCAACACCAACCCCAGAACCTTCGCCGGAACTAACTCCAGAACCTTCGCCGGAACTAACTCCAGAACCTTCGCCGGAAATAACTCCAGAACCTTTGCCGGAAATAACTCCAACGCTACCGCCAGAACCAACACCAGAACCAACTCCCGCGCCAACACCGGAACCAACTCCCGCGCCAACTCCCGCACCAACTCCCGCACCAACTCCCGCACCGAAACCGACGCCCAAACCAACTCCCGCGCCAACTCCGGCACCGAAACCGACGCCCGCACCAACTCCGGCACCGAAACCGACGCCCGCACCAACTCCCGCACCGTCACCGACTCCCGCACCGACTCCCGCACCAACTCCCGCGCCGTCACCGGAACCTGCGCCAACTCCCGCACCGTCACCAGAACCTGCGCCAACTCCCGCGCCGTCACCGGAACCTGCGCCAACTCCCGCACCCTCGCCTTCACCCTAGTTCTGGCAAAATTCCCCTAGACTAAAGTTGAAGCCAATTACTTATTAGCTATTTGCCGATGAACTCGCTGCTAATTACTGGAACTGATACTGACGCGGGCAAAACTGTTTTGACCAGCGCTCTGGCTGCTTATTGGCAAATGTATTTTCGCGATCGCAGTTTGGGAATTATGAAACTGCTGCAAACCGGAACGGGCGATCGCGAACTCTACACCCGTTTATTTACACTCGACCAATCCCCCGAAGAACTCAATCCGCTGCACTTTAGCGCGCCTCTAGCACCGCCGATTTCTGCCGAACGGGAGGGGAAAAATATTGAGTTAGAAAAGGTCTGGACGACGCTGCAAAGTCTCTGTGAGCGCAAGAATTTTGTGTTGGTGGAAGCTTTGGGAGGGCTGGGTTCGCCTGTAACGCGGGAATTGACGGTGGCTGATATTGCCAGGGATTGGCGGTTGAGGGGAGTTTTGGTGGTACCTGTGAGGTTAGGTGCGATCGGGCAAGCTGTAGCGAATGTTGCTCTCGCCAGACACACAGGTTTTAAGCTGAGAGGAATTGTGCTTAATTGCGTTCAAGCTTGTTCTGAGCAAGAAATTGCCGACTGGACACCGATCGATTTAATTCAGTCGCTGACTCAAATTCCTGTGTTGGGTACTTTGCCATATTTAGATGATCCAAATGACCTGAAAAAATTAGCGGCATCAGCTTCAGAATTAGATTTAGAACGTTTATTGCCAGGAGTTAATTTAGTTTCTAAAATTGCTAAATAACCCTAGTCTCAACACCTCTCTTGCTCTGCGTACTCTGCGCCCTCTGCGGTTCATCCAAAAAAAATCTCCGGCACAACTCAAATAGGGTTGACATAGCATTTATATTTGATTTTTGAATAAGATTTTTTTAACCGCAGAGAACACAGAGAGCGCAGAGGAAGAAAAGAGAGAGTTTTACAAGTTGTTCATAATTTAAAAAGGAGAAAAAACATGGTTTCTACTTTACCGAATTTAACTGATGTCGATTTATCTCAGTTGCGGCTGGAGATTAGAAATTTGCAGCCTCAGTTAGTCGAATGGCGGCGCCGCTTACACCAAAAACCGGAGTTGAGTTTTGACGAGAATTTAACGGCGCAGTTTGTCTCCCAAAAGTTGCAGGAATGGGGAATAGAACATCAAACTAATATTGCTAAAACTGGTGTTGTGGCAACGATAGACAGCGGCAAACCGGGGCGGGTTTTGGCAATTCGGGCTGATATGGATGCTTTGCCGATTCAAGAGGAAAATGAGGTGGATTATCGATCGCAGCATGATGGTATTATGCACGCTTGCGGTCATGATGGGCATACTGCGATCGCCCTTGGGACAGCCTGTTATCTAGCAAAGCATAAACACAGTTTTTCGGGTCAAGTAAAATTCATCTTTCAGCCCGCCGAAGAAGGCCCCGGTGGCGCAAAACCGATGATTGAAGCGGGAGTTTTGCAGAATCCTGATGTTGATGCGATCGTCGGCTTGCATTTGTGGAACAATCTACCTTTAGGCACTGTTGGTGTCCGTAGTGGCGCGCTGATGGCGGCTGTAGAAGTTTTTGACTGCACGATTTTTGGTAAAGGTGGGCATGGTGGAATGCCACATCAGACTGTAGATGCGATCGTAGTTACAGCCCAAATTGTCAGCGCCCTACAGTCAATTGTCGCACGGAACATTAACCCGATCGACTCAGCCGTAGTAACAGTCGGCAAATTCCACGCAGGGCACACCCACAACGTCATCGCCGACACCGCCCAAATCGGCGGCACAGTGCGCTATTTTCATCCAGCATATCAAGGTTATTTTGACAAGCGAATCGAACAAATAATTGACGGAATTTGTCAGAGTCACGGCGCAACTTACAAACTCGATTATTGCGCCCTTTACCCGCCAGTCATCAACGATTCGAGCATGGCTGACTTAGTACGCAGCGTAGCCGAATCGGTTGTAGAAACTCCTGCGGGAATCGTGCCGGAATGTCAAACAATGGGCGGCGAGGATATGTCGTTCTTTTTGCAAGAAGTCCCCGGTTGCTATTTCTTTTTGGGTTCTGCAAATCCAGAGAAAAACTTGGCTTACCCGCACCACCACCCGCGTTTTGATTTTGATGAAACTGCCTTGGGGATGGGTGTAGAAATGTTTGTACGATGCGTGGAAACTTTTTGCGGTTAGCCTTGATTTGTAGGTGCACAATGCGCACCAGTTCAGCTTGTAGGGTGCGCATTGCGCACCGGTTGACTCAGTTTCAGCGTTTTGATTTTGAGATCAAACTATGGTTTGTTAGTTACAAACTCAACCGGTGCGCAGTGCACACCCTACTTCTTTGATGTGGTTGGTGAGGGCGAAGGTGGGCTATTTTTGATAGGTTGTTGTTGCTTATTTTTAGGATCTGGTTTGGGTGGTGGTGGCGGAGGGAAAGTCGCTGCACGTCTGGGTGATTGTAGCGCTGTACGGAATGCAGAATATGGGAAGAAAGCACTGAAATGAGAAAGTCTATCGCCAATTGATTCGGGCGCATCTTCCCACAAGCTTTCGTAGTAGAAGAAAGCCGCACCTAAGCCGTATTCTTGAACTGCCAGCACCTGAGATTTGATTTGCTCAATCGCTACTGGGCGATTTCTTAATCCTGTCATAATCCCAACTCCGGTGGGAATTTTTAGCTGTGCTTCTTGCATTTCTGGACGGTTAATTTTGTCCACAAATGATTCTAAATTGGGACGATAAACTTGCACAATTAGTTCATCGGCAATATCCAAACGCACCCAAGCCAGCCAATCTTGGAGGTGATGTTTGTAAGCAAATTCGTAGTAATTGGGAGAAATCGAGAAAATTGCATTGGGTTTGACTGCTTTGACTGCTTGATTTAGTTGCGACATGAAAGCCGTAATTTTATTGGCTCGCCACTTCACCCATGCTGCGTCTTGAAAATCTGTTGGAGGTGTTTTTTTGGTTTCTTTGGTATACAAAGCAACTGTGTATTCGTCATAGCCAAATTCTGACGGCAAACTCATGTGATCGTCGAATTGGATGCCGTCAGCGTTGTATTGTGTGGTGATTTCTAGTACGAGTTCGGTAATAAATTTCTGCACTTCTGGATGAAACGGATTGAGCCAAACTACTTCGCCACCCGCACCGTTTGATGTTTGGCTACCGTCCTGTTTTTGGGTGAGCCAATCGGGATTGTTTAATGCTAATTCTGAGGTGGGAGGAGTCATGAAACCAAACTCAAACCAAGGAATTACTAGCAAGCCTTGGCGGTGAGCTTGACTGATTAAATCTGCAATCATATCTTGTCCGTCTAACCCTCTGTAAACAAAGGGTTGAATGTCTCTTTGCTGGGCGACTGGGCTGGGATACATTGCATAGCCAGAGTTCCAAACTACGGGATAAATTGTGTTGAAATTTAACCGCTTTAATTGAGTGATGGCATCTCCTAGTTTGCGCCTATCTCTGAGGATGTCTTTGTCGTTTGTCGTCATCCAAACTCCGCGAATTTCCTGGCGGGGTTGTTGGCCGATCGCCGGAATCACGTTATTCACCAGCAATACTACAATGAATGAGATGGCAAACAGTAGTGGTAACAGGCTTTTAATCGATCGCAGCCAACTGCGAGGAATAATCCGTAATGTCATAGTTGTGAATGGTGAGTTAGCTATCAAACGCACCCCGGCATAATTTGGTGATAAAATTTGCTCGCTCTACAGTCTACAGCTATTTGTGCTGAATGTGGGATCGCAACTCGACCAAGTATCATCCGTAATCCAGAGGGTAAGTGAGAGTATGATGTCAACGTGCTGGGGCAATTGTTAATTACGCGCTGCCAGCTCTCCTGACCGGACAGTCCTGCCCAATCCATGCGAGTGTTGTACAATATCGGGGGAAAGAACATCTCGATCGAACATCTGTAATTGTGAAAGATTTAGTCTTAATTGGCGGCGGTCACAGTCATGCTATTGTATTAAAAATGTTCGGCATGAAACCGCTGCCGGGAGTGCGTTTGACTCTGATCAGCGATGTCCTGTACGCGCCTTATTCGGGGATGCTGCCGGGGCACGTTGCTGGCTTTTACGATTATGATGAATGTCACATCGATTTGCGATCGCTCGCGGAGTTTGCTGGATGTCACATATTGGTCGATCGGGCGATCGCGATCGACTTTAGCAAAAATCAAGTTATTTGTCAAACTCGTCCTCCGGTTGATTTTGACTTGCTGTCTGTGGATATCGGCAGCACTCCCGCGACTTTATCAGTGCCAGGTGCCGCAGAATATGCCATTCCAGCTAAACCTGTGCCGGAGTTTTTAGCTAGCTGGAATCAGTTAATTTCCGAAAGACAAAATCATCCCGAAAAACCTCTGCGGATTGCCATTGTCGGCGGCGGTGCGGGCGGCGTAGAATTAGCATTAAATATGCAATCTCGTATGGCGAAGGAAGAAGGAAGAAGGAAGTTCGGCAACGGATTTCGTAACGGATGTAACGGATGGATTTTAAAGGAGAGAGGAAAGTTTAAGCAGGAAGAGGGATTAGAAATTCACTTATTTCATAGCGGTGCTGAATTGATGCCGGGACATAACTATAGAGTACGTCATCGCCTCAAAGAAATTCTGATTAGTCGTGGCGTTAAAGTACATTTAATGGAAAAAGTCTGTGCCATAGAAAACCAAGAAATGATTGAAATAGCATCCAATGCCCAATGCCCAATGCCCAATGCCCAATGCCCAATGCCCAATGCCCAAATATATTGTGAATCTGGTTTGAGCGTTGAGTGCGATCGCATTTTTTGGGTGACACAAGCATCCGCCGCCTATTGGATCGGAGAATCGGGATTAGCGATCGACTCAAACGGCTTTATGCAAGTCAACGATTGCCTGCAATCAGTCTCTCACCCCAACGTATTTGGGGCAGGAGACATCGCTACGATGGTTAATTATCCCCGTCCCAAGGCAGGGGTTTTTGCCGTGCGTCAGGGCAAACCGCTGTTTGAAAATTTGCAGAATTTTTTATTGCAAAAACCGCTGAAACCCTTTGCCCCACAGGAAGAATACTTAGGCTTGATTGGTACTGGGAACAAAAGGGCGATCGCCTCTCGCGGCTATTTTATGTGGGAATCACCGCTACTATGGTACTGGAAAGATTGGATCGATCGCCAATTCATGCAAAAATTTAGCAATCTGCCCAAAATCAGCAACACTAAATAGCAATACATTCAAATATAATCTTCTCTCCTCTGCTCTTCCTCTGCGTACTCTGCGCCCTCTGCGGTTAATAAAAAAGTTCAAAACTTATTGAAAATTGCTATACTAATATCAAAAGTAAAAAAACTAACTATGTCGAGAAAAATTGGATTTGGGTTGCTTTGGATTGCCTTCAGCACCTACGCATTTATATTCGCACCACCCGACAGCCCAGAAACCATCGCACTAATTACCAATCTTTCTACAGGCAAAGTAGCAGACATCAACCCTTTAATTGTAGCCTTATTCAACATCATGGGAGTCTGGCCACTCATATACAGTTGCGTCTTATTTGCCGACGGCAGAGGGCAGAAAATACCTGCATGGTTATTTGCAACTTTGTCCTTTGGCGTGGGCGCTTTTGCCTTGCTGCCTTATCTAGCCCTGCGCGAACCTAATCCAGAATTTTCCGGCACTAAAAATGTCTTCTTAAAAATATTAGATTCCCGTTTTACTGGGATTCTCCTCACATTAGGCGCTGCTGCGTTAGTTGCCTTTGGCTTGACAAAAGGCGATTGGTCTGATTTTGTTCACCAGTGGCAAACTAGCCGCTTTATCCATGTCATGAGTTTAGATTTTTGTATGCTTTGCCTGGTATTTCCTGCTTTATTAGCCGACGATATGGCGCGCCGAGGAATGCAGAACTCTACAGCATTTTGGGCAGTAACATTAGTACCACTATTCGGGCCATTGGCTTATCTGTGCACGCGCCAACCGCTGCCGGAAACTAATCCTAAAACTGTTACAAATTAGACAGAAATTCAGGAAATACTTAGTTTAATCTAGGAATCAATCACAAGTAATTATACAAAAGACAGGCAAGATGCCTGTTCCACAATCAGTAAATTTTCTGGTAGCATGGGCTTCTAGCCCGTGCAATAAAAACTTATTGATAATACTAGAATATCCGAGAACCAATGTAAATAATTATCTCCCACTTTCAACGAAATGAAAAAACATCCCATCGTTGGCATTACAACTTACAACCGCAGCCCAGCAGGCGAATATTGCTTAAATGGAACTTATATTGATGCAGTGCAGGCGGCAGGTGGCATTCCGATTTTACTGCCGCCCAATCAATTAAATCCAGCTAGTATTTTTGATGCCGTAGATGGTTTGATTTTTTCAGGTGGTGGAGATATCAACCCAGAACATTATGGCGGTTTGCTCGATCGCACAGTTTACTCAATTAACGCAGAACGCGACAATTTTGAGTTAAACTTAGCTAAGCTAGCTTTGAAGGCGGACATACCTGTGTTGGGGATTTGCCGGGGAATGCAAATCCTGAATGTAGCCAGCGGTGGTAATTTGGTCGTTCACGTACCAGATGCTTACGGAGAGGATGTTAGTCACGGAACCGGAATTCCCCCACGTGCGATCGAGCATATCATTAAAATCGATCCAGACAGTCGGTTAGCAAAAATCATGGGAACAACAGCAACAACAGTTGTTTCTTGGCATCATCAAGCTGTGCAGAATGTGACACCTGATTGGCAAATTGTAGCGCGAGCACCCGACGGTTTAGTGGAAGCAATGGAGTATAAATATCATCCTTGGATCGTAGCACTTCAGTGGCATCCAGAACTATCGACAAAAAGTCTCGCCCACTGCGGAATCTTTCGGGCTTTCGTCGAAGCAGCCACTTCAAAGTTTATGAATTATACTAAATCAGCCTGAAAATTGTCAGCCATTGTTGGGATATTTTTCGCACTCTCTTTTTGTAACTTCATGGCGGTAGCGAAACATATCTGTTAACCGCATTTCCACCCACCAACCTAATAACAAATCGACAATTGGGCCGCCCGGTATCGAAAATGCGATCGCATCTGTCAATCGGGTCTGGCCATTTTCTGTGGTAAACTCGTGTCGGTGAGTCCAACGCGCCATAGGCCCCTCAGTTTGTTCATCAACAAATAAGCGATATTGTTCGCACTCAGTATGAGTCGCCACCCATTTTACCGGAATCGGCCCCAATAACAGCCGAAATTCTGATACAGCACCCACATCGAGTCCCCCCTCGCGGCGAATGATTTTCACCGGTTGCCAAGGTGCACTCAACATTTGCAGAATATCTGGCCTTTCGTGAAAGTTCCAGACTGTTTCAACGGTGGCATTAATCAGCGACGAATATTTAAAATTGGGCATTGTAGGAAGAAGGAAGAAGGAAGAAGGAAGAAGGAAGAAGGAAGAAGATATATACAGCAAGCTTTTTAGCTATCCGTATTTGACGTTTAATTAGCAGGTGGATTTACGGATCATTAGGCTAGACGGTTAATTGCGATCGCGCTTCAGCATTTGCAGTATTATCCTCTGTATCAGTACAAACAGCATCAGTACAAACAGCAACAGTTAGTTTCAATCCCAAAGCATTCAGCCAATTTCCCAGATTATAAATCGTATCGCTTCCTTGCTGCGAAAGCAATTCATCCAGTTTTTTTAAGTGCAATTCATATTCTTCTGGAGTCATTTTTGGTTGGCTTATAGCTTCTGCTACATCGGTAAGTGCCCGCTTCAGCAGTTCAGGTTCCGGATCTATTTCCTCTATAGTCGCGGTTATATAGGCTGCTGACAATGCCAGATTTTTTCTCAGAGATTCAATTAAAAACGGATGATCCGGGATACTTTTAACCATTGTTTTAACTCCTATTGTAATTAGTCCAGTATTCTATTGCTTGGCGGATATCTCGGTCTTGAGTGCTTTTATCTCCTCCGCACAGAAGAAGTACAATTGTTGTTCCTACTTGCCCAAAATAGATTCTGAAACCAGGGCCATAGTCTATTCTGAGTTCACAAACTCCTTCTCCAACTGAACGATAGTCTCCGAAATTGCCAGAAATAACTCGGTTTAGCCTAGATCTAATCTTGGCTTTAGTATTCGTATCTTTGAACGAATCAAACCACTCAGCGAAAGGTACTCTGCCCTCTGATGTGACATAACGCTGAATTTCCCTGGGGTGAACTTCGGGCATAATTATATTATAGTTGGGTTAGACAGTTAATTGTGATCGCGCTTCAACATTTATAGTATTATCCTCTGTCTAAGTACAAACAGCAACAGTTAATTTCAACCCCAAAGCATTCAGCCAATTTCCCAGATTATAGATTGTATCACTTCCTTGCTGCGAAAGCAATTCATCCAGTTTTTTTAAGTGCAGTTCATATTCTTCAGGAGTCATTTTGGGTTTACCCAAAGCTTCGGCTACATCGCCCAAAGCAAGTCTGATTAATGCTTGATCAGGTTCTTCGCCTTCATCTAATTCAAAATGAGTTTCGAGATATACTGCCGCAAAACTGTGGTCTTTTAGTCGCGCCATCAAAAAGTCATGATACGGTAAACTTTTAGGCATTTTTTAAATCCTATTGTAAGTCCAGAAGACCGGGCGGTTAAAAACCGCGTCTCTACAAACAAAACCCGGATGGTGCGCGGGTTGAATACCGCGCGGTTAATTAAAATTACGTTATTTTCTTCAGTCCGCGCACCATCCGGACATCGTTTGTGTAGACGCGGTTTCAACCGCCGTCTGTTCTTCGTTTGTGTAGACTTTCGCATCCTCTTTCCTAACTCGTCAACTGCAAATCCTCCGTCTTAAAATGAGTCATCGCCTCAGCCAAATGCTTCTTCAAAGTCGCCTCCGGTAGCGGCCCTTTCAAATGACTCCAAGGCAAAACCTGATTTAATTCCCACTCTTGAAAAACATAAAAATCCATCTCCGGTAACTGTCCCCGCAACTCCTTAAAAGCTCGCCGATAACTGCCCAAAGTATCGCCGTAATGGCGCACTAATTCCAACAGCCGAGACAATCTGCGATCGCCCTTTGACAACAGACCCTGAATCACAGACCAGTTATAGCTTTCAGGTCTAAATTCTAACCCTAACTTCCGCATTTCTTTATCTAAAAACTTCAGCCTCTTCTCCGCATCTTTATCCACACCAAACCACTGAAAAGGAGTGTGAGATTTCGGCACAAAAGTGCTGCATCCCAGAGTCAATCGCAAACCAGGAACAGCTTTTCTAATCGCCTTCATCATCGCCACCGTCTCCTCCAAATCCTCCATCTCTTCACCAGGAATTCCCGCCATCCCGTAAAGTTTAATCCCCTTTAATCCCCCCGCCTTAGCATTGATAGCAGCTTGGATAATTTCATCATTAGTGAGTTTTTTATTGACAATCTTACGGAGGCGCTCGCTACCGCTTTCCACCGCAATAGTCACAGATTTACTATCTCTGTTTGTCAAAATTTGCGCCAATTTAACTGTCACCGTATTCGTCCGCACCGAAGAAAGACTAAGCCGCACACCGTCGTATTTCGGATGATTCAAATGCTCCAACAACTGTTCAAATTCCGGGTGTTGAGTCACAGAAGCACCCAACAAACCCAAACGATTAGTCACAGCTAAACCGCGATCGATCGCCGGAATTAGCGAATCCTCCAAACTCGCAGTTCTAAATGGTAAAGTTAGATAACTTGCTAAACAGAAACGGCACATTTCTGGACAACTGCGAACCACTTCCACCATGTAAATATTTTCCCAAGCCGCCTTTTCTGTCACCACAGTCGAAGCAGATAAAGTATTGCCGCGATAAGTCTGTTTTTCAACCATACTGGGAATTTCCGAATCCACAGGCTGAATCGATTTAATCCCCTGAGTCGCATCCAGATAAGTTACTTCGTACAAACTGGGAACGTACACTCCCGGAACTTGGGCTAAATGACGCAATTTAGTTTGTCTGTCGGCGCTACGAACTTCTTTACAAGCATCAATAAAATTGTCAATCAGATTTTCGCCATCTCCCAGCAAAATCACATCAAAGAAATCTGCAAAAGGTTCAGGATTAGCAGTAAATACCGGACCACCACCGAATACAATTGGATGATTATCAGTTCTTTTTGATGACCAAATCGGAATGTCTAAAGATTCCAATAAATTGAGAATATTTACATAGTCTAGTTCCCAAGAAAGCGAAAATCCCAATAATTCTGGATGTCGGGGAAGTTGTTCGCGGATATCAGTAAATAAACGGCTGACTTCAATATCCGATCGCACAGCCAAAGTAGCCCACACAATCTGATAGCCGAGACTGGTGATACCAACCGTGTACTCGTTGGGAAATGCAAAAATAGTCGGGATAGCATCAGCATCGGGGGTTGCTGGGGCAAATAGCAGGCGTTCTTGGGCAAATGGATTAGGAGTCACAGGCAAGCAAGTTTAGTGTTAACAATAAGTCTGTTCATGTATCATTTTAAGCCATTACCGAAGTTATTGTAGCGTGCTGCTTCGAGCAGAATGTTTGAATCGCAAACTAAAAATCTCCCTCTGATGAACCCTACGGCTAGTTAGCTAACACTTATTAAATCGGTTACATCCGCTACACAATCCGTTGCGGAACTTCCTGCTTCCAAGTTACTCTGAAATAGAATCGCGATCATCTCGGTTTTTCGATGGTGGCGGTGCACCGTGAAAAGTTGCAATCAGCAAACAGATAATCCCAGCATTAATAAACACATCTGCCAGATTAAATACCGGGAACCGAATTATCCTAAAATCGATAAAATCCACAACATGACCCAACACAAATCGATCGATCCCGTTCCCCAGTGCGCCACCCAAAATCAAACCGTAGCCAGCTTGTTCCCAGCGATTAATTCGCGGGCCAAACCAAGCTAGAATCATCAATCCCACACTCACGCCCAAAGACAGCCACCGCAACCAAATCGCCCCATTGCTAAACAAACTAAAAGCTGCACCGGTATTAACAACATAGGTGAAGTGAAATATCCCAGGTAACAGTGGCTGAGTCTGCGGGGGAACTGTCAAGTCAAAATTTTGCACCACCCAAAACTTAGTCAAGTGGTCTAAAACTAAACTGATAATAGCAGCAACCCAGAATAAGGGATTTCTTTTAAAACGCATGGATTAGGTAGTAAAATATAGGACATCGGGCAGGAAAAAAGTTACGCAAATTTCTGAGTCGCAGTGAGATTGCTCACCAATCCGCAAACACAGTATAACCTAATATCATAACTGATGACTAATGACTAATGACTAATGACTAATGACCAATGACAACTGACAAATTAATAAAACATCAAGCGTCGCAAAGTAAATGACAGAAGTGCGATCGCACAAACCACCGCCAATTGCCCCGGCAGGGGATAAACCGAATATTTCAGAATCTCATCGAATAAAGGTGTTTTTTTACCCGGAATCAGCAAGTAACTAAAAATTAGATAAATTAAGCCGATCGCGTGAACGGTAAATAAACCGCACAAACAACTAAAAGCCATCGATTCCAGCCGCGAAGCCACCTTAAAAGCCACCCAGCCACACACCCAAGCACCAGGCACAAAACCCAGCAAATACCCAAAACTCGCTTCTTTGAGATAGCCGATGCCGCCGCCTTGAGCAAAAACTGGCCACAAAGTTAATCCTAATACCAAATAGGCAATTTGTGAGAGCGCCGCAGCATTTTTGCCACCCATGCAGCCTACTAGCAATACTGCTCCAATTTGATAAGTAACACCTAAAGAGTATGCCTGAAGTCCGCGATCGTCCCAAAACCCGATCGGCATTGTGACAGATGCAGGTAAAAAAGTGCCTCCTATCGTCAGGAGTAAACCAATAAAAGCCCAGATTAATTCAATAGGAGCAGGCATTATAGCAGATGTTGAAGTCATTGGTCATTAGTCATTAGTCATTAGTCATTAGTCATTAGTCATTAGTCATCAGTCATTAGTCATTGGTCATTGGTCATTGGTCATTGGTCATTGGTCATTGGTCATTGGTCATCAGGAAGAAGGCAGGAGGCAGAAGGCAAAGAGGAAGAACTCAAGAGGAAGTTGTAACCGACAGTTTATGTTTGTGCAATGCCAGAACGTCCTAACCGTCAGGGCGGTTGCTATATCATCAGCATTTGTCAGATGCAGCCTGGAATGCCCGCAACTTTTAAGTTCTCAATACTAGCACTACTGTCAAAACAACCATCATTGTAGGGTTTTCTGGTTCTCAAACCAGGATGTTGTGATACTTTGATCGTGGGAATTTTTCGCAGCCGGGCGATCGCACCCTTGTTTCCCCACAAATTGATCTTTCACCCATCTGATAAAATCACACTTGTCAAGCTCATCAATGAAGTTAATTTAATCTTGGTTAACATTAGATTAAGATAAAATGTAAATATTTTTAACCTAAGCTTTACTTTCGCGCGATATGCTATGGCGGGACATCCGTATAACGATCGCAAATTTTGTATACCTATGCTTTTTCGTCTCAACTTGATTAATCCGAATCGCGTGACTACCGCAATTTCCGCTATGGCGATCGCCCTCAGCTTAGCAGCTTGTGGCGGCAGCAGCACAACCAGCAGCAGCCCCAGCCCCGGCGACACAGCAGCATCCCCCGTTGCAGCCACAGGCACAGCCGCAAACAGCAAACTCGTCCTAGCCTCAGACGTAGCCATAACCGCAGCAGGCGCCTCATTTCCCGCCCCTCTATATCAGCGTTGGTTTCAAGACTTCAACAAAATCAACCCCAAAGTACAAATTAACTATCAATCAGTAGGTAGTGGGGCCGGAGTCGAACAATTTACCAAAGGCACAGTAGACTTTGGGGCCAGCGACACCGGCATGAAAGACGACGAAATCGCCAAAGTTCCAGCAGACAAAGGCGTGATTTTGCTACCCATGACAGCCGGCAGCATCGTCATCGGCTACAACCTGCCAGAGGTACCCGAACTCAAACTGCCCAGAGACGTTTACACAGAAATCTTCCAAGGTAAAATTACCAAGTGGAACGACCCCAAAATTGCCGCAGCCAATCCAGGCGCTAAATTGCCAGACCAAGCCATCACCGTTGTCCACCGTTCCGACGGTAGCGGTACCACAGCCGTGTTCACCAAACACCTGAGTGCCATCAGCCCCGACTGGAAAACAGCAGTAGGCGACGGCAAAACAGTACAGTGGCCCGTAGGCGTAGGCGCAAAAGGCAACGAAGGCGTCACCAGCCAACTCCTGCAAACAGCAGGCAGCATCGGCTACATCGAATACGGCTACGCCAAAAACAACAACGTCAAATTTGCATCTTTGCAAAACAAAGCAGGCAGCTTTGTCACACCTACCGACGACTCAGCTTCTAAAGCTCTAGCAACAGTGCCCCTGCCCGAAAATCTGCGAGCATTTATCGAAGACCCCGAAGGCGCTGAATCCTATCCAATTGTCACCTACACTTGGATGCTCGTCCCCAAAAAAGTTGCAGACCCCAACAAAGCCAAAGCCATCGAGGCAATGGTGGAATACGGCTTAACCGAAGGTCAAAAAGTTAGTGCCGAATTGGGCTACGTTCCTCTGCCCCAAAATGTCAGAGAAAAAGTTGCTTTGGCAGCCGACGGCATCAGCCCCGACTACAAGATTGAGATTGGCAAATAGTAATTGAAGGAAGAAGGAAGAAGGAAGACGGAAGAAGGAACAAGGAAGAAGGAAGAAGGAAAAGAGATATTTCTGTAAGGGCGGGTTTTGCCAGAAATATTTGTTAAAAAGTCAGGGGATTAATCAACCCGCCCTTCTTTTAGATAAGAATCAGTGCATCAGTTGTCAACACCTTGTCTTTTCTTCTCTTCTCTTCCTCCTTGTGGAACAGGCGGGACGCCTGTGTATTTTGATTCCTTCTAGCGCCTGTGTAGTTCTCTACTTCCTTCTAAGTTTTTCCCAAAAATGCGATTTTTCCTTAATATTTTTGAGAATTTTTGTCTATGATTTCAGATAGTAACACCGCTCAACCAGAGAAGCGTTCCCGCTCTCGGATAGAAAAATCCTTAGACCAAGGCTTTATCTGGCTGACTCGGGTTTTGGGAATCGGAGTTGGCGTAATTTTGCTGGTAATCGCGCTCACCGTTGCTTTCAGAGCTTTACCAGCGATTCAACAGTACGGTTTGGGCTTTCTGTTTAGCAGTGATTGGAATCCCGTTAAAGAAGAGTACGGTGCGCTGCCGATGATTTATGGGACGATCGTCAGTTCTGCGATCGCGCTCCTAATTGCAGTACCATTAGGAGTAGGGACTGCCATCTTTTTGAGCGAAGACTTTTTGCCGCTGCCAGTGCGTACAGCTTTAGTTTTTTTAGTAGAACTTTTAGCCGCCATTCCCAGCGTAGTGTATGGTTTGTGGGGAATTGCTGTATTGATCCCCATTATTACCAACATCGGAAAGTTTCTCAACGGTAACTTCGGATGGCTGCCGATTTTTAGCACAGCGCCAGTTGGCCCGGGAATGTTACCCGCCGGAGTAATTTTGGGGATTATGACTTTGCCCATTATTACTGCTATTTCCCGCGACTCTTTAGCCAGTCTCCCGCCCGACTTGCGACAAGCATCTCTGGGTTTGGGAGCAACTCGCTGGACAACAATCTTTAGAGTCCTCGTACCAGCGGCTTTTTCCGGCATTGTCGGCGGAATTATGCTCGGCTTGGGCCGCGCGATGGGAGAAACAATGGCTGCAACGCTGTTAATTGGTAATTCCAATCAGTTAAGTGCTTCTGTGCTAGCTCCTGCAAATACCATTGCTTCTCTGATGGCAAATCAATTTGCCGAAGCTTCTGGATTGCAAGTGGCTGCTCTCATGTACACCGGACTAATTCTGTTTATTATGACTCTGATTGTCAATGTTTTGGCAGAGTGGATTGTTTCTCGAGTCAGAGCTAAGTACAACTAGAAGTTTGCCACAATTTCCTACATAGTTTTAGTTTATGTCAAATCCCGTCCCCGACGAGAATTCTTTAGAACAAAAAATAGGTAGTTTGAAGAAGGTTAAAAATAGTCCGCAATCGCTGTTCAATCTAGCGATGACGGTACTAGCTGGAGCTTGTCTGGCTGTCACTCTGCTGCCTTTGTTCGCAGTGCTTTCCTATGTGACAGTACAAGGTTTTAATCGCCTGAATTTAGATTTATTTACCAAACTACCACCCGCACCCGGACTGTCGGGAGGTGGTATCGCCAATGCAATTGTTGGTACGTTAATGACCGTAGGAATAGCTTCTCTAATTGCTGTGCCTTTTGGTGTATTAGCCGCCGTTTATTTGTCGGAGTTCAGCAGCGGCAACATTGCTCGCTGGGTGCGCTTTGCGACTAACGTCCTCAGCGGCGTGCCTTCGATTATTGCCGGGGTATTTGCCTACGGTTTGTTCGTGGTAAATATGGGAGGTTTTTCGGCAATTGCCGGGGGCGCGGCGCTTGCTGTGCTGATGTTACCGACGATTGTGCGGACTACTGACGAAGCTCTACAAATCGTCCCGCAAGATATCAGATGGGCGTCGGTGGGCGTGGGTGCTTCTAATTATCAAACGGTGTTACAGGTGGTTTTGCCTGCGGCAATTCCGGCTATTTTAACTGGTGTGACGCTGGCAATTGCTCGCGCTGCTGGAGAAACTGCTCCTTTGATTTTCACGGCGCTGAATTCGCCTTTTTGGCCGGCGGGATTTGATAAGCCAACTCCGAGTCTTTCGGTTTTGGTGTACAACTTTGCAACTGTTCCTTTTAAGGCACAGAAAGAGTTGGCTTGGGCGGCATCTTTGATTTTGGTGTTGATGGTTTTGCTGACGAGTATTCTTTCTCGCTGGGCTACTCGCCAAAAAGTTTATTAATCAGTTGACAATTGACAGTTGAGAGTTGACAGTTGTTATTGGTCAGTTGTCATTGGTCATTTGTAATTGGTCATTTGTAAAACTCGATTGGAGTATTAACTGTATGATGGATTTGGATAAGCAAACGGAAACTGTTTTACGGACTGAAAATATCAATATCTTTTACGGCGGTTTTCACGCTGTTAAAAATGTTTGTATCGAGATTCCTAAAAATCGCATTACTGCTTTGATTGGGCCTTCTGGCTGCGGCAAAAGTACAATTTTGCGATGTTTTAACCGCCTCAATGATTTGGTTAATGGGTTTCGTTTAGAGGGCCGGATTGATTATCATGGTCAAAATCTTTATGATCCTGATATTGATGCTGTGGAGGTGCGCCGCAAGATTGGGATGGTGTTTCAAAAGCCGAATCCTTTCCCGAAGTCGATTTATGACAATATTGCTTACGGTGCGAGGGTGAATAATTACAAGGGGGATATGGATGAGTTGGTGGAAACATCCCTCCGCCAAGCTTATTTGTGGGATGAGGTGAAGGATAAGTTGAAGCAAAGCGGTTTTTCGCTTTCGGGCGGCCAGCAGCAGCGTTTGTGTATTGCTAGGGCGATCGCGATTAATCCTGATGTAGTCTTAATGGATGAACCTTGCGCTTCTCTTGACCCGATTTCGACGATTAAGGTTGAGGAGTTGATGCGGGAACTCAAGGAAAAGTATACCATCGTGATTGTGACTCACAATATGCAGCAGGCTTCTCGGGTTTCTGACCTGACTGCTTTTTTCAATGCTAAACTTTCTGACGATGGGAAGCGGTTTGGATATCTTGTGGAGTGTGACAAAACTGAGGTGATTTTCCAAAGTCCGAAGGAAGAGTCTACTTTGGATTATGTCAGCGGCCGTTTTGGTTGAGTTGTTGTTAGGTAAAAGCACTTTTTTTAAGTGACTTAATCCGATAGTCCGACAGGGACTTAAGTCCCTGTCTCATACGTAAAGTCCTCGGTCGAGGACTAAGGAATGAGAATTACAGCAGATTCCATGTTGATTAAGTACGATCGGATCGTAGTAGGGAAACGGCACTGCCGTGTCCTCTATCTTTTCTTCTGAATAGATCGACCATTTCTTCAAATAGCGGATTCCCGAAACTCATTAACTGCAATGATGGATTTTCTTCGTAAATATCTGGGTAAAATGTAATTGCATTTATGGTGTTTTTATAACTCAGTTGAAAAGTTTTATCGCCCTTTTTGTCAAATTTCGCACCCATTTGCTGGAAAATCGCAGAGTTGACAAACAAATTTTCGATAATTTCCGGTGACAGAGAAGTTGGCGGCAAAGGTTGACGGATTTCTATCAAGTCTGATTCTACATCCATCGCTACCATTTCATCAAGTCCAAGACGCAACGGCGGTGCGTCTAAAATGCGATCGAACTCTCGCAACAAAACACCCTCTTCTTCGGGATCTGCACTCATCACGGCCTGTTCGATGAAAGTGGGAACTGTTGCGAGAATTGGTTGCAAATTGCCGACAACGGTTTGAAAAGCATCAATGCGATCGCGCAATTTCCTATAAACCTTCGCCTCTACAGTGCCGTCGTAATAAAAATTGTGTATCCTGACTGTATCATAAATCTGTCCGATGCGATCGAGTCTGCCGATTCTCTGTTCCACCCGCATGGGATTCCAAGGCATATCATAATTGATTAAAACCCCGCAGGTTTGCAAATTTAGCCCTTCGGAAGCTGACTCGGTACAAAGTAAAATTTTGATGATTCCTTGAAGGAATTTGGCCTTGATTTGTTCCTTCGGAAAAGTTCGCCATTCCCCATTTTGGTACAACTCTCCCCCGCGCCCGGAATAGCAAGCAATCTGAGCACCATATAATTGTTGTAAAGCACTTCTGAGATAATCCATCGTGTCGGTGTATTGCGTGAACACGATCGCACTTTCCCTCTCATTCAGTTCTTGACGCAAGATTGTGATAAAGTGGGAAAGCTTGCTATCTTCCCCGGTATTCTCGAACCGATCGAGCAAATCGACTAAATATTTAATTTCTTCGGGGTCTGCTGGCGCAAAATAACCTTCCATACCTTCCAAAATAACATCATCCGCATCATCTAAATCCTGAAAATCATCCTCAGTAATGCTAATCCCTTCGAGGCGGCGCTGTAAGGATTCGCGGATGGCATAAAACGAACTTGTCAGCCGTTTGCGGTAAAGAGTCATCAAAAATCCTAACGCCTTGCGGTTGTCTTTTTGCGCTAAATTGTAAAAGTGGCGGACGTAATTGCTGACGGCGAGATAAAGCGGCACTTCGCGGTTGTTTTCTAAGGTAATCGCATTATCTCTGACTTCGCGGTGGGGAATATCTCGTTCCAACAAGCCCCGCTGATAGTATTGGCGTAAGGTGTCGCGGGTGTGGCGAAACATCAAATCTTTGAGGGGAGTATTCACTGTCAAATATTGGCGGGAGGCGGCGATGAAGGCTTCGTCATCAGCGATTTGTTGCGGGTTGACTCGCTGGTTTTTTTCCCAGACATCGCGCAACTTATAATATAGTAATTTATCGCACTTTTGTAAATATTGCTGCAACCGATCGCACGGCAAACCTCCTTCCTGGAAGTAACCGACAGACATCTGCTGCCAAAAACGTACATTCTGGCGATCGGGCTTTGCGGACAATGTGCTAAAATAATTGCAGAAATTTTCACCATAAGACCAATGTCCCCGGAGTCCGAGAAGGTGCAATAAATCGAAAACCTCGATCGCGTCAATCTGCATCGGCGTAGCGGATAATAATAAAAGCGATCGGCTTTTTTCCTTTAACTGCTGCATTAGCTGTAACAACCGGTTCGGCGTTTCCTTGCGGTTTTGCGGACTTTGACGGCGGGCGTGATGGGCTTCGTCGAGTACCACCAAATCCCACGGTTGCGCGGCTAAAAGTTCTTGCGCGCGATCGCTTCGGCGGACTAAATGAGATGATGCTAAAATCAGATTTTGGGAATTCCAAGGATTTGTTATTGGTTGTGGGTTATTAGTTATTGGGGAATTACCTGCGGGGACAAGTTCACCTTTCGTATAACTCCAAAAGTGCAAATTAAATTTTTCCCGCAATTCCTCATGCCACTGCGGCTGAATGCTGGCTGGTACTAAAATTAACACACGTTTGACTTTTTGGCTGACAAGCAAGTAACGCAAAATTAACCCAGTTTCAATCGTTTTCCCCAAGCCAACTTCATCCGCAATTAGGAAACTCTTCGGGAAACTAGCAGCAACTCGGCGCAGAATTTTAATCTGATGCGGCCAAGGTTTAATCGGAATAGATTTCAAACAATAATCGAGACAACTTGGCGAAGCGTACAAATTGAAAAGCGGTTCAAACTTAGCATAATCTTGAGATAACTCAAAATCCCCAACTCCTCCTAAATCCCGACTCCCAACATCCGTTACATCCGCTAAATCCGCTACAAAATCCGCTGCCGAACCTTCCCCATCCGTTACAAAATCCGCTGCCGAACCTTCCTCCCGATTCCACACAGGCTTGCTACTAGGCGCGTAACTTAGCAACTTATTTTTCACCGCTTCCGGCACTTCAAAAACGCACACATTTGGCGATAAATTGTTCCACAACTGCTCAAAACGAAAAATCTCCTCACCAACTCGTTCCGCATCTCTGCCGCCTTCCCAGGCACAATAAACGTGGAAAGATTCAACGTTGCTTTCCCAACCGCTGAGGGATTCGTTATTGGAACCGCTAAAAGCTAATTGCGCGCCCTTGCTGTCGGTGAAAATGCCGACTTTTTCGTGAAACATATGCTGGCGATCGAGTAAACTGTCACTATCTACCGGTAAACCGTCAGACTTGAGGGGAATAGCAATTTTAATATCGAGATAACAGTTTTGAATCAGCCAACTGAGGACTTCAAAATGCTTGAGTTGGGCGAAGGTTTTGGGCGGCTGTAAATCGGTATCGAGGCGCATGGTAACTGCATCTCGCAGGGCGTAACCTTGTTGGATAGCTTGCAAATCCTGCGGGCTGAATTGACAGCCCATGATTAAGCGCATCCGCCCTTGATTGTGCAGCATTGCGCCCAATCCGCGGGCTACTTTACTGAGGATGGCGCTGTTGAAAAAGCCGGATTTGCGATCGTACTGTACAGCACATTCTAGCGCAGGAATGTAAAAATCTGCGATCGGGTTATTTTCGTTACTAGAATAGCTAATCCGCCAGGGATAATCTTGTAAATTCACGTTATTTGTTATTTGTTATTTGTTATTTGTTATTTGTTATTTGTTATTTATTATTTATTATTTGTTACTGGGCTGGGCTGGGCTACAACTTCAAGAGGTGGAATCTGATCAGCAGAAAGTGTCACCACTTTTCCATCTTGCCAAATACTAATTGATTGTCCGAGTTTGCGGTGTTTCTCGATCGCCTGTGCGATCGCCTTTTTAACACCAGCATCAATTTTTTGATGTAGAGGTGAGAGGGCGGGTTGTTCAGGATTCATCGATACCTCCAGTAATTTGGTTCCAGATTTCCGATCGATAAACAATTGGATCGGCTGCTGCACTATTATAACTAGCCACCACTTCAGAGATAGAAGTTGAATTATCGTAAACGATACAAGTATCAGTTAAAGGTAAATACAATTCTAATAAATTTTTCCTCCCTCTTTCATAGCGACGACGAATCACATCTTCAGGAATATTATGCCCCCCACTTTCTACCCGCCGCCGCACCCGATAAACCGCTAATTCCGGGCTTTGCAACCAAAAATAAATTAAATTAACAGTATAACCTTTTATTTTGCACTTCCGCAAAAACCGGACATAATTGCGAGAGGCGAGAGTTGTCTCAAAAGCAAAATCAGCACCGGCATTTAATAGCGAGTCTAACCGTTGCAGCATCAATCGCCCCGCTTGAATCGCCACAGATTCGGGATTGAAAGGTGAAAGCCCAACAGCTATTTCATCAGCATTGACATACTCAAACACATTGAGAAAATGCGGCAACAACTGCATCGCCGTAGTTGTCTTTCCCGAACCATTACAACCTCCGATAACATAAACATCCGGCATAATTGTTATTAGTAATTTGTTATTAGTTATTAGTTATGTGCCACAATCTTCGATCCCCCTAAATCCCCCTTAAGAAGGGGGACTTTGAATTAAACTCTTGTCCCCCCCTTAATAAGGGGGGTTAGGGGGGATCTCTTCCCTAATTGAATTAAACTCTTGTCCCCCCCCTTATTAAGGGGGGTTAGGGGGGGATCTCTTCTCTCATTCTTTCAACCACCTACATTCAAATCTAAACTCAACTGCCCCTCAAACTCAATCTCCATCTGTTGATAAACAACCTTCGCCTTAATCTCATCCATCACCAACCATAAATCCGACAAAGCCTTCTCCTCCGGTATCCGCTTCTTCTCATCCTTAGTATGCGGAATAACTTTCAACGCCACCTCAATCGCCCGCATAAAATTATCATTCTCCATCAAATTAGCTTTCTTCATAAACTCCCGCACAACTTGAATATCTCCATCCTCTTGATACAAAGCGATAATTGCGTGCAATCCATCGACTAAATAGGTCATCGTAAACTCTTGCGGATTGACCGAGAAAGCATTCTTTTTCAGTCGCTGTTTCGGAGTCAAAAGTTTGCAAGTACCGCTGGCTGAGTCGATTAGTTTGTAAGTTTTTGCTAAATCAACGACATTGAAACCACCCACGGCGAGGGCGAGTTGTCGCGCTTCATCGAAGGGGAATTCGACGGCGCGGAAGGCATCCCAAGCGAGAAAATACCACTGAGTCAGCGCGTCAAATCCCGCTGTATCTGTTTGTACGAGTTTGCGGAAACGATAATTTGCAATGGCTTTTCTGGCTTCAGCAAATGCAGCTTCCGGGCGCACTTCTTCGCCGCTGCTGTTGAGGATGGGATAGGAACGGCTGAACACATTTAAAGCCGGGCCAAAGGCGCTTAAATAAAGGTCGATTCCTTTAATGTCGTTGGCTTCAAATTCCGGGGCACGTTGTTCGACGAGGTTGGCGACTTCTGGGCGCAAATCGTCCCACCAAGCTTGGGTGGCGTTGGGGTCGCGCTTGCGGCAAACTAAAAGGACGGTACTGGAAACTGAATTTTTTTGCGCTTGGTGGAGGTTTTGGGGATTTTCGGTACTGACGGCCCAGGATGCGGTAATCTCGAAACCGGCATCGATGAGGGATTTTGTGAGTACATCCCACGCCCCCGATTCTTTGTGGTTGAATTGGACTGTCATCACGCCGTCTTCGCGCAAAACTCGGTAATATTCGGTGAAGGCGAGGGCCATTTTTGCTTCGTAATCTTGTTTGGCGAGTTCGTCGGGGGATGTGCCCATGTTGCGGAAGCGCGACGGGTTGGCGACGGCTTCTCGATCTTTGTCGGTGAGTTCTGTGTAGAATAAATCTGGGAATATATCGCCTAATGTGCGCTTCATCCAGACGTAGAAAAAGTCGGAAATATCAGCATAAGGAATTGTGCCATAATAAGGCGGATCGGTGACAATTACATCGACAGAATTGTCGGGAATGTGGTAGAGGCTATCGGCGGATGCGGCATCGATTTGGATGGTTTTTGGGTCGTGTTGTTCGATTCCGGGGAGGCCAGTTGAGTGGGGTTTTGTGCCGAATAGTTGACAAAGTTTTAAGTAGTTATTAGAACCGTATGAGCAAGAAGACCACAAATATGATCTTCCGCAAGGCTCTGGATAATTCCACATTAGATTAAGTGCGTGCTGAGATGAAGCCTCTTCAGTTGTTCCTAATGCCGGATTAATGCGGCTTAGTCGCGAATTTTTATCAGCACATCTATCCAATATTAAAACTAGATAAGTAATAATCGCCTCTACTTTCTGCAATTCATACTCAGCCTGTAGCAACACCTTAGCTTCGTTGATAATTTCTACATAGGTGACAAGGGTTAGAAGTTGACGGGGATTAAAACATTGATTCCATTCAACAATTCCATAATTCCGAATCATAGAATATTGAGGATTAGTAGGAGTTGGTGCATGACTGATTAAATCTAGTGCTTCCCAATCGCTTATTAATTCCGCGAATTTTTTTTCTGCTAATCTGACTCCTTCTAAATCACATTCGCGGGGCGTGGTAAACTCTAAACTACCTTTTCCTTTTTTATAAGCAACTGCATAAATTTGATGTCCTAGTTTACTGCTTTGACTTGGCGAACAAATATAGTCATTTTCAATTACACTTCCACAATTCAGACATTTACCCACACCTCTGCTAATAGTGTTATAAACACTCGGATCATACTCCCCATCATCAGTTTCAATCGTCGATTCCTTGCCTTTCTTCCCCTTCACCAACTCAAAATCAACCCGCTTCTGTGCCAAGTTAGGAATCGGTTTCACCGCATACCAATCACTCGTAACTTTTCTCGCTTGGTTCTTACCTGCATAATTACTCGTCTTACTCAACCACCAATTCGGACTCAGCGGCACAACAGACTGACAACTCGGACAAACCACCGTATGAGCCCACAAATAATTCTGCACAGTTTCCCCCGGTAAAGAAGGGAAAAATTCAGCCAATCTTTTCTCAGCTTCATCCCCCACCCATTTCACCCATTTATCAATATCTTCCTGCAAATCCGGGCCAAATTTCAGCGGATATTCCATAGCAGCCTTCATCGTCACCACCGCCACCGGATTGAGATCCGAGGCCAACACATTCAACCCGTACCGCGCCGCCTCAAACGGAATGCTTCCCCCACCCGCAAACGCATCTAAAATCGTCGGCGTGCGATTCCCCCAAACTTGCTCGCAATAGTCGTGAACCTTTTGAATTCGCACCGAAGAAGGCGGAGTTTTGTAGAGTTTAATTTCCTTCCCCGGTTCTAATCCGAGCAAATATTCAAACTCTTGTAAGGAGATATCTGCGGGTAAAATCGACGCCAACACGGAAGCGCGAGAAAATGATAAAGGTTTGCGGGAATACCAGCGGTGCAAGCCTTTAAATGGATTGCCGCCGTGTTCGTAATGAACCTGCTGGTTTAGCATATTCACCGGCATGATTTTCTCGATAAATAGTTGGGGGCGCATAATTTTTTGGTTGGTGGTTGTGGGGAGGGCGGGCACGGGGGCACCGCCCCTACAAGAGATGCCTGGAAGTTAATTATATCAAATCTGAGTACGTTTCTGACCGCGCGCTACAACCAAATAATCGATTATTTTGTGGTAGAAACGGCACTGCCGTGTCCTCTTATTGCCGTATCTTTCGTTGCCGTTTTGTAGAATTTGTGCGCAATGCGCACCCTACCGAATTTCAATATGTAGGGTGCGCACTGCGCACCGGTGCGCAATGCGCACCCTACAGGATTTCAATCTCCTAATAAAATTCGCAAGGCTTTCAAAGCATTTGAACGATTACCATTGGCAATTTTACCAAACCAATAATGTGCTTCTTCATTACTCATCGCCATAATCCCATCGGCAATATTTGCAATTCTATCTACCTTTGACAAAGGTTGCAGCGATTGAAATAAAATCGCCAAACTTACCCCCGATTCTTCTGATAAAATATAGGGAGTTTGTCGCTGCTGAGATAAAGTTTTTGGATCGTAATTATTCGCCTTGAGAGTTGCATAAATTTTTTGTCTCGCCAAAACCAGGGCATTTCCTTTGAGTCGCCCCAATCGTTTAGCCGCAGGACGCTTTTTTTCACCCGCTTTCTTGTACGCACATTGGTACAATTCTAATGCGAAATTATTGTGATCCAGGGAAATAACTTTTAATTGAAATTCTTGCATAATACCAAATCCTGGTTGGATATCCCCTTTATGACTCGGCGGTTGAAACCGCGTCTACACAAACAAAACCCGCCTTCGCGGGTTAAAGAATAACGGATGCCCCTTTCATTTGAGGCGTAGACATTTGGTAAAATCGGCCCCTACATTTCTATTTCTTAGTCCGCGGAGGCGGACATCGTTTGTGTAGTAGCGATTTCAATCGCCGAATCATCTGGATTATCCCCTCAATATACTACTTTTGCCGTTAAACTCAACCTTTCTACTGGATTGCGATCGAGTGCTTGTTTTATACTACTAATATCCGAGGCATTTGCTGACACAACTGGCTTGAATTCTAAGGTGAGTTTCAGACTAACAGTTGCTTCTGCGTCGGGACTGTTCAACAAACTGTTGATAGTCGAGAAAAAGCTTTGAAATCCCCGCATCTGCCCTTGATATTCTAACCGCACAAATTGATCGCTGGTTTGAATTGTTACTGTTTGGTCGATTTCCGGCTGCCATCTTTGCAATAGGGCGATTGCTGTTCCCAATTTGCGATAATCCATGACTTGATTCACAGACAATTCTAGCATTTCGATGCCTTGAATTTTGTGATCGCTAATGCGATCGCCCAAACCAGCAAAAACCACATTCACCGTGCCGTCGAGTTCGATAACCGACGGTTTCGCATCCCACAAAGTCCCCTGTAGCCCTTCCACAACATAAACAGAAGTGCCACCATCTCGCAGGCTAGAAACTTGAGGATTTAGATTGACTTTGGTTGCTTTTTCTGCTGTTTCCCCGTTGCCGTAATCTGCCACCACCCGAAAAATAGTGTTATTCACAATGGTTATTTCACACTCATCGGAAGGGCGGAAATTTCCCGGCACTAAATTATTATCTTGATACAAACTAACACTCAGTGATCCTTTGGCTTTCCACTTGACACGCACGGGTTTTGCCGCTTCTGCACTGGGCATCAATTGAGCGCTGAGTTCCACTTCTTTGGGCGCTGGAGGTTGCAAAATGCCGCGTCTGTACAGGGAGGCGCGATCGCTAAACTCGATCGTCTCCGGGGGCGTCAGCGTAGTATCATCAGTTTTGATAAATAGTCTCTCCCCGACTTTCATATCCCAATTGCCCATTTTCAAGCCTTCGCGAATCGTCTCCCGCAGCATCGTAACTTCCGCATCTAGGAGAATATTCAAACTCAAATCCTTAGCAAAAGCATCCCGCAGCGCCTTCACAGTCCAATTATCTAACCCCCCTGGCCAAACTTTTTGCAAGATAAAAGCCGGCGCGAAAGATTTAGCTTCTTGGGCGCGAATCTTGCCGCAATCTTTGAGGGCTTTGAGAATCACATCTTGCTGGTTATTGTTGCCTTTTACCGTACTCGAATCCTGGGTGGGAAGAGTGTAGTGCATCAATCCTTTCGGTGCTTTAGTCGCATCATTTGCAGGATAAAATAAATGGCGGTAGGCGTTTGTCAGAGACACTCTAACAGCTAAATTTTTCGCACCTTCCCGTTCCTTCAATTGCTTCTGTTGGCTTCCCGATAAATCTTCCATGCGGTTTTGACTTTTGAGAATATTTTGAATAGCTTTATATTCTCTGGCATTATCGATCGCCCTTTCTAATTCTAGCTGATTTGCCACCAAAAATAACAAGCGATTGCGGTAGGTGCGAAACTTCCCAGACTCGCCAGTATTGTTAAAAATGCGATCGATTAATTCCGGGGCGGCGTCGGTAGAATCGCGCACTGTCGCTTCGTCAAAGTCAAGTACGCACAGCGCCACATCCTCCGGGTTGTCGTCTACATCTCCGGGACTTTCGATATTAGAAACTAAGGTAAAGAATTTTTTGGCAAAAATGCTATCGCGGCGAATTCGCAAATCTTCTTTGGCTAACAAAACTCCGACTTGTTCTTTCTCTTCGGTAATAATTTTGTTAATCGAAGGTTCTTCTTTGAACCGGGCTAAAGATGTTACCGGATCGAAGTCTAAATACCATGCTACCTTAGTCAATGTTTGTAAAGCGCGATCGACAAAACCGCTATCAACCCCCGGAGTCAGCAGCGACAAATTCAACTCAGCGAGGCGAATCCCCGAAGAATTTCCCTGAGTCAAAGAATGCAAAAATATGGTTCTACTTATCCAGGTAGAAAACGGCGGTTTTCCGGCTGCTGTCCATTCCGCGTCTTGCAATTGTGCGTAAGCCGGTCTACCATCGGGATTGTAGATATCCGCACCGATCGCATTCCGCAAGGGCGATCGTTGCAACCGAGAGGTAAGATCGTTAGTAATTTCCTTATCCATCCCCACCGGAATATGATGCGTATGAATCATGGGCACAAAGGATTCAGGATTCTGAATTCTGACTCCAGAATTGTCCCCGCTAAATTCTGATTCCTTCTTCCTGCTTCCTGCTTCCTTCTTCCTTGTTCCTTCTTCCTCCCACAAATGCCGCACGACTTGCGCGAATAATCGCAAAGCCCCCCGTGTTTTTTGGAATTCGGGAATCGAAGCAATTTTTTTAGTCAGCAGATTGAACAATTCCGGGTGAAATGGATAACTTTGGGCGATCGCCTTTGAGTATGACGCATCTTTGCACCCATCGGGCAAATTAACCCGACAATTCCGATAAGCCGCCAGATATTCCGATGCTGCTTTTTCGGCCGCTTCCTCGCTAACTTTAGCAAACACGCGCTGTTTGACAATGTTATAAATTTCGATATCTGTAGAAGGACTCAAAACTCGTTCTTGTCTAGCCGAAGCCCGCATCGTTTCTTGCAATTCTGCCGTTTCTTCCGCAAAGGTATCTGCTGCGGAAGCGAGGGAATAAACCAATACTAAATTATCGCAGGCCGCCGCCAAATCCATCAGGGAAAACAGGAAAGCTACAACTTGTTTAGCTAAATCGCTTCTGCCAATTTGTTTCGCTTTTGCCGATCGCAAATACCGCGCAATTTCATCTAAAATAATCACAGTCGGCTGTCCGCCCGTCAACCTTTCTAGCACAGAAGTACCGGGACTGACGCCGCTTTTGTCGCTACCTTGCACTAACTGATAACCTTGAATTCCGCCAATTTGGTAGGCAATTTCGCCCCACAAAGTATAGGTTGTCAGGCCAGTGTCAGCGTGATATACTCCTTGTTCTGGGTCTAAATCTCGACCATCGATCGCTGCAACGGCGATCGGGCGATCGGGAATAATGCTAATATCTGTAAATCGTTCCAATCCGTGAATTTCTCGCCCTAGCTTGCAGATATGCCAGAGTGCAATTTCATCGTGAGTTTTCCCGCCCCCAAAACTCGTTTCCAATCGAATCACCCCAGCCCCGGCGCTTTGCTTCATCAAGCGGCCAAAAACTTCACGAATCAGGGTTTTGATGCCGTCTGTGGCGAAGGTATTAGCAAAGAAAGTATTTGGATCTTGATAAACTTGAGGTGCATTTCCTTCAACTACCAACCGCAATTTTGCTGCAAATAAATCTAGAGACAAGTCTCCTGATAAAATTTCCTCTCTGGGCACACAAGTATCAAAGATTAATTGCAACATTGATTATTAATCATTAGTCATTGGGCATTAGTCATTAGTCATTAGTCATTAGTCATTGGTCATTAGTCATTGGTCATTCTCAAATGTCAACTGCCAACTATCAACTGCCAACTGCCAACTATCAACTGCCAACTGCCAACTGCCAACTGTAAACTGCCAACTGACTCACTAAATATAACCCCACACCTACTAGCATAGCAAGTGCGGGGTTTTATTTATCACAACAGCTAAGTTGCGCCTATTATAGTGGACGATCGCAACATTCACATTTTTTTCATCCAATACTTTAACAAGTTTTCTTTGACCATATTTTGCCGCATCACTTCGAGCAAGTATTCCTGAGCTTGGTCTTGGCTTAAGCTCTTAACTTGTTCGCGCAGCACTTGTAATTTAAACTGCTGTTCCATGCTGAGGCTGGTTGTAGGCATATCCATAATTCGCTCCTCCAGTTTGCTGAGATCGATGCGAGATAGATCGAAATGACGTTTCGCAGGATTTGTTGTGTCTCCTACATTGTAAACTATCATAACATTGTCTTGACAATATGTCCAAAGTAGACATTTTGAGACTAATTTGTGTCGCAAAAGTACATCTAAGTGGGGGGAGCTTTATCATAAAACAGGGTAAAAACCGGGAAGCCTAAGCCAAAGGAGTTATTTTGTATGGATGCAATGGAGTTTTTTCAGAGTAGTGCTGGAGAATGGCGATCGCAGCGCAGCACTCACCACCTCGCTTTCCGCCAAGCGGAGATTGGGGATTCAAATATTCAGGTAACGGCGCTAGGTGCGGATGACGCGAGAGTGGCCGAGATTTGCCAGATGCACGAAGTCGATCCAAGTCGGGCTGCTGGGGGGGCTTTTGTGACTTGGCACGGCACTATGGCGTGGGATAAGGATGATGAGAATCATAAGGGCTCTACTGTGTTCGCGATCGTCCCAGATCCTGAGAATCCGCGGCAGGGTTTGATGTTGCGGGAAAGGGGCTATGCGGAAATTGTGCCGGTGGCCGGCCGTTTTGAGATGGATGATGAGGATGCGCTGCTGTTGATTACGGAATACGAGACGATGAGTTCGATCGAGCGTTTTTGGTTTGCCAATCCGAACGTGCGGATGCGGACGAGTGCGGTAAAGCGCTTTGGCGGTTTCAGCACTTCGACTTTTTGCACCGAAGTTCGCGTGGAACCAGACTCGGATGCAGCGGCCCCGGCTGCGGAGAAGGAGCCGGTTGCTAGCGAGTTTTACTCGGCCCTAGGCTGGTAATTTTTCAGCTTTCAGGCTAGCAAGCTCGTTCCCAGGCAGAGCCTGGGAATGCTCTTGTGGAGGCTCTGCCTCCCGTTTAACGAGGCATAGCATCGGTTATCGGCCCGTTCCCAGGCTCTGCCTGGGAACTAGCGTTATTGCTGCATCAGTGGCTTCTTCCTTCTTCGTTCTTCCCTCTTCCTGATGACGTTGGATGTTCGATCGGGGGGACAGCACTAATGACTGATGACTAATGACTAATGACTAATGACTTCTTGCCTCTTCCCTCTTCCTGATGACGTTGGACGTTCGATCGGGGGGACAGCACTAATGACTGATGACTAATGACTAATGACTAATGACTTCTTCCTTCTTCCCTCTTCCTTCAAAGTCAACAAATATTACAGATTGTTGCAAAAATTCAGGAAAATCAGATTTAGACTGCGAGAATCCCCTAATCTGTATGTTGGCTAGTTGTAGCATTACGCTGGCCGATAGCGGTGTCAGCTATTTCTGAAATTTGAGATAACGGAGATTATAACGTGGCGCTTCCTTTGTTAAACTACGCTCCTAAGAGCCAAAACCAGCGCGTCGCTGGTTATGAAGTAGGGGGCGATGAGCAGCCCAGAGTTTTCACAACCGAAAATGTGCTCTCGTCTGGAGACATGGAAAATTTGATTTGGGCTGCATATCGCCAGATTTACAGCGAACACCAAATCCTCAAGAGCAACCGCCAAAAGTCTTTGGAGTCGCAACTCAAGTTCGGCCAAATTACGGTGCGGGATTTTATTCGCGGTTTGGCGACTTCGGCTCCTTTCCTAGAGCGGAATTACCAAACTAACAGCAACTACCGATTTGTGGAAATGTGCGTGCAGCGCGTTTTGGGTCGGGATGTGTATAGCGATCGCGAAAAGATTGCTTGGTCGATCGTGGTAGCAAATAAGGGGCCTCAAGGCTTTATTGACGAGTTGGTCAATAGCGATGAGTACCTGGGCAAGTTCGGATACGATACAGTACCTTACCAACAGCGCCGGGTGTTGCCTCAGCGAGTTGGAGGAGAAACTCCTTTCAACTTGAAAACGCCTCGCTACGGTGAGTACCACCGCTCGCAGCTTGGCTTCCCGCAAATCATCTGGCAGACAAGCGTTCGCCGTTTTGTTCCTCAAGAGCAGCAAGCGAAGGCTGGCGATCCGTCGAACTATTTGGGTATGGCGCGCAATATGCCTCTGCCTGCTACTCCCCCGCAGCGCGTGCCTCTGGCTAATATCAATATTGCCACGATGGTTCCTCGCCGTTAATTGATACTGCTTGGTGCGATTATTTGTGTCGCGCTATGGATTTAATCGATCGGCTTTTAGGCTGAGAGAGTTTTGAGTCTTGAGTTTTGAGGTTTGAGTTTTTTTACTAAACTTGGAATCCAAAACTCAGGACTCTTGATTTTTTGTCAGTAGTCAGTAGTTAGTAGTTAGTAGTCAGTAGTCAGTAGTCAGTAGTTAGTAGTCAGTAGTCAGTAGTTAGTAGTTAGTAGTCAGTAGTCAGTAGTTATCAATTCCCAATTTTAATTCTTCATACCCAGTTACCAGAAAGAATTGGTTTAAAGCCTCTCCCTGATCGGGAGAAATTAAAAGCAGACGATTCATTAATCCAATCCTCTTACTTCCAGGTAGAGGTCGCTGTCAACAGTCAACTGTCAACAGTCAAATGTGAGCTCGCAGGCGCAATATTTTTAACAGAGTGTTGAATTGATCGGGCAAAGGTGCGATCGCCTCAATCAACTCTCCGGTTAAGGGATGCTGCAATTGTAGCCGCCATGCGTGGAGGGCTTGTCCGGTTAAATTTACGCCGATGGAACGGTTGCAACTGTACATCGGGTCGCCGATAATCGGATGTTTAATTTCGGCTGTGTGGACGCGAATTTGATGGGTACGGCCGGTTTCTAATTGATAGTGGATTAGGCAATAGTTGCCGATTCTTTCTTTGATTGTCCAGTGAGTAACTGAGGGGCGGCCACCTTTCTCTTCTGATACTACTGCCATTTTTTTGCGGTCTGTGGGATGTCGGCCGATGGGTAGGTCTATGGTGCCTTTTTCGGCGTTAGGAACTCCGTAAACTACGCCTAAATATTCGCGGCGGGCGGTTTTAGTTTTGAGTTGGGCTTGCAGGTTTTGGTGGGCAATGTCGGTTTTGGCGATCGCGATCGCACCTGTTGTATCTTTGTCTAATCTGTGGACGATTCCGGGCCGTTGAACTCCGCCGATTTCTGCTAGGGGACAGTGGGCTAAGAGGGCGTTGACTAATGTGCCGTCTTGATGTCCGGCGGCTGGGTGGACGACTAATCCGGCTGGTTTGTTGATGATAATTAGGCTGTCGTCTTCGTAGAGAATGTCGAGGGGAATTGCTTGGGGTTCTAATTTTGTGGGCTGGGCTTCTGGTAAGGTGAGGTGGATGCGATCGCCCGTTTTGACTGAGATTTTTTTCGAGGTGCAGGTTTGGTCGTTGACTTTGACGTGGCCTTGTGATATGAGGGTTTGCACGCGCGATCGGGATAAGTCTGGTATCTGGTTTGACAGCCAAATATCTAATCGCTGAGTGGCATTAATTTGGTTAAATTCCTCTGTATTTTCTACCGTGTACATCTGTGGCGCAGTCTCTGTTTCTATCATTTAATTTTTACTGTTTTTTTCCGATTTTATCAAGCAGGAATTACGCAAAGATCAGACGGCGATTGAAACCGCGTCTATAAAAACAAAACCCGGATGATGCGCGGGTTGAAGACGAAGAGAAGACGGCGGTTGAAACCGCGCCTATAAAAACAAAACCCGCCTCCGCGGGTTGAAGACAAAGGCAATTCAAATTACGTTATCCTCTTCATTTATCCTCTCTTGAGTCCGCGGAGGCGGACATCGTTTGTGTAGGCGCGGTTTCAACCGCCGTCTCCTCTCTTAGTCCGCGGAGGCGGACATCGTTTGTGTAGGCGCGGTTTCAACCGCCGTCTGCTCTTTATATCCTAACATCTTTAAGTAAAATTGTCAATTCTAGCGACAATTATCGCAATGGCCGCACCGCATAGATTGAGATTCCTTGGTAAAGCCAAAAGCTTGTAGCAAAAATTGCCATCTACACTGGCGATGTTTGAGATATTTTGCCATTTCTGCGGCGGCGGTAAAGTTTTGTTTGCCAACTTTTTGCTGTGCGGATTTGTCGATCGCATAATTGAAAGGATCTTGCCATGTCAACTGTCCGCTGCTGTGTAAGATGGAAAGGGCGATCGCGCTTTCGGGAAATTCCCGCGACACAGCATCTACATCGCCTTTAACTGGCAGTTGTTTGGCTAACTGCTGTGCTTCTCGGTATTGCGATCGCAATTTATCTTCAAAAAATTGTGCTCTTTGTTTGTCATCGGGATAAAGCAAACCCGTCGGTTCACTAATCAACGTCAGGGCGATCGCCGATTTGCCGTCGCGTCCGCCTCTACCAATTTCCTGAATGTATTCCGATAATAACAAAGGTGCTTGAAAGTGAACAACCCACCGCACATCCGGCTTATTAATTCCCATCCCGAAAGCACAGGTACAAATCACAAATTTAAGATCGTTATTTAGCCAAGCTGTTTCTATGTTTCGGCGCGATTCTGGACTCAAACCTGCATGATAGGCTGCGGTTTTATAACCTGCATCTTCCAACAAATTAGCCAAATTTTCGCTATCTTTTCTCGTGCGGACGTAGACTAAACCTGCTTGTTTTGGTCGAGATTTAATAAAATTTAACAACTGCTGCTTGCGTCCCCTCGGTGTCCAGACTGTCTGCACTTGTAGGTGCAAGTTAGAACGGTAAGGACTTAGTAGAAATGCTTCCGGCTTGTGCAGTTGCAAGACATTTTTGATTGTTTTCTGTGCTTCCGGGTTGGCGGTAGCGGTGAAAGCTGCGATCGCAATTTTACTACCTTCCGGTTTAGCTTTCAACAAAGCCGGTCGCACTGTTCCCAAACGGCGGTAAGCTGGTCGAAAGGTATCGCCCCACTGCACTAAACAGTGAGCTTCATCTAATATTAAACCGTTGATTTGGATGTGGGGCTGACTGATAATTTCCCAAACAGGCTTGCTGAGTAATGTTTCGGGAGACAAATACAGCAATCTCAACTTGTTTTGTTGCAGCAATTGCAAAGTTTGGCGGCGCTGCTGTGCGGGCATTTGACTGTGGAGGAGGGAAGCGGGCAAATTGCGATCGCGCAATTCTTGCACTTGATTTTCCATTAGTGCGACTAACGGCGAAACCACCAAAGTTAAGCCTGTTTGTAACAATGCTGGCAGTTGAAAGCAGATTGATTTGCCGCCACCAGTTGGCATAATTATGATTGTATCTTTTCCGGCCAACAAACTGCTAACGATTTCTCCTTGGGGGGCTCGGAAGTCGTCGTATCCCCAGATTTGTTTAAAGGTGGCGCGGGCTTGACTTAATGATGTTGGTTCTGGTTGATATTTCATTTGGTTTATTCCCAAATTAGACTCGAACTTTTGTAGTTTGTAGGGTGTGCACTGCGCACCAGTTGACTTGGAAACCCAACGCGCCAACATTGGTTGACTAGCCCGTGCTTTTCGGCGCATCCTACAAGATCAGCCGGTGCGCAATGCGCACCCTACAAACTGATGTACTGATCTGTGTTTAGCAAAGATTTTATAACTGACGCACCCTACAATAACTTCAGAGTATGCAAATATCGAGCAGAATTAGTGTTAATTTAATAACAGTTAATAATTTTACTCGAATTTGAATTATGAACGCAAGCACGTTAAGCGAAGTTTTCAGCTATCAGCAAAAAACTTGCGATCTTTCCGATACAGCGGGCGCGGTAGCAGCGTTACATGAAGATGGTTTTGCGCTGATTCCCGGTGTGCTCGGCGAGTCGGAAATGGTGGCGGCGCGGGAAGCACTCGATCGCCTGCAACCCTTCGGACTCGATGGTAGCAGTTGGAGCGAATTGAACAAACATTTTAAATGCGTGTTTAATCGCGATCGCCTGTGGCTTTCATATATCGATCGACCTGGTATCATTGAATTGGCAGAAGCATTGATGGGCAGCGATTGCCACATTATCGGCATGACTGCATGGAAAAGTGGGCCCGGTTACGATGGTTGGCGCGTCCACGTCGATCAGGTGTTTGTACCCTTGCCCGAAAGCGTGTTTGCAGATCACACTTTTCAACTGCCAGTATGGATTTGTACAGCCCATTTCTATCTCAGCGACATCACAGAAGACCTCTGTCCTACCTATATTATTCCTGGTAGTCACAAATCGGGTAGAAAACCCGATCGCGGCGAAGAAACTTGGAATGGACACTCGTTAGAACCAGTTGTCTGCAAAGCAGGAGATGTGCTGTTTTTCCGCAGTGAAATTTGGCACTCTGGCGGCAGAAATACCACCGTCGATGGTAGTCGCTATATGCTGCAAGTGCATTATTCCCACCGCAATATCGCGCAGAAATTTTCGCCTTGGCCGTGGCAATTCAACCCCGAAATTCTCGCTACCGCTACAGAACGGCAACTGCGGCTTTTAGGCAAGCATCCTGAGTCAAATTACGGTTGAAATATCTTATGAATTTTAGACTCCAAGTGTATTATTCATGCCCTCGCTATTCTTGAAACTACCTACGTTCTGAATCGTTAATCTGCCTAGGATCTGTGGTTGACCTATCAATCAAAGATTGAGGGAATGCAAGTCTATTTGAGATTTTGACTTTTGGATGTGAGACGATCGTCCATTCTAGAACTCTGCGAATCCCCGAATATCTCGATCCAAAATCCAAAATCCAAAATCTCAAATCGCCTAAGACTGAGCGTCTCGGCGGCCGAGCTCGTAGACGCCGCCGCCAATACAGGCGATCGTCCCCATAGATACCGCCCAACCAGTACCGAGAGAAAATTCTACGCCCCAATTGCACAATCCGCCCGCAATCAAAAAGGGCACAATGCTCAACAGCGAAGCATAAAAGGCATTTTGAGCTTCTCTGGCTTGGCGGGTTCTCTCAAACTCGGCTTCGGATGTGTAGAGGGATCTTTCGGCAAAATTCATCCAGCGGTTGAGTTGCAGGATTACCCATTCTGTGATGGGCGACAGGCCCCAGTACAGGGCTAAAGACCACAATGACGCACCGGCGATCGCAGTTGCGTCTATGGCAAAACTAAAAGGGAAAATTTCAGTAAGCATTGCTTATGTGTTTTATAAATTTGAGATTTCAGATTGCATCCAAAATCCCGTACTAAAGTATAGTGTCAAACAAAAGCTCGATCGAATTCAACCGCAGCAGGCATTCCGCTGGCAAATAATTTTCCGTTACCCGCAGCATTTAACCCGAAGCCTTGACACGAGTTGTGCATAGAGTAAAATACACGTTGGTTAACTGATTCGCTAGTGGGTAGAGCACGCGAGGCAATCTTGCAGCGAATTGGCACAACAGACAACGCAGATTCGCAAATACATTAAACTTTCAGGAGTTAAATAAATCGTGCAAGACTCTACGAGCCCTAGATCCGTAAAACGCTTTTTTCGCGCTAGACACATACTACTGTTAGTTCTTTCGATCGGTATCGTGGTGATCAGCCCTTATTTGCAGCAGCAGTTAGTCATGGCTCAGTCAGCTTTACCAAGCAGAGTCGCTACGGGTAATTTGTGGCAAGAAGCTTCTTTTCCCGTCGAAAGTTTTGAAGCCTACACTTCCCCCTTCGGCTCCCGCGGCGGGGATTTTCATTACGGTTTGGACATGGCAGCCCCGGAAGGTAGCTACATCCGCAATTGGTGGGGCGGGCAAATTGTGGAAGTTTGGGAAGATGGCCGCTGCGGTACTGGTATGGTAGTGCGATCGGGAGATTGGGAGCACATCTACTGTCACCTCAAAGGTAGGGTGCAAACAGCTAACGGCGGGCGTTATTATACCGATCGCGAAGGTGGTATGCAAATTTGGCAGGGTCAAACTGTGCCGGCTGGTGCGAGAATTGCCAGAGTGGGAATGACCGGCCGCACGACCGGCCCTCACCTGCATTGGGGATTGAAGTACGGCGGACGTTGGGTAGACCCGGCTTTGGTACTTCGCGAAATGTATTCCAATCAGTCTTAATTAGTCATTGGGCATTGGGCATTGGGCATTGGGCATTGGGCATTGGGCATTGGGCATTGGGCATTGGGCATTGGGCATTGGGCATTGGTCATTAGTTAGTAATCAGAGGGAAGAAGTATTACGCAATGCCCACTCTTACCAATGACTACTGACCAATGACTAATGACTACTGACTAATGACCAATGACTCTTTTTTTGTCAACTCGGCGTATCGATCGACAATTTTGCGGAATTCATCACCGTCGATCGTTTCTTCATCCAAGAGCACTTCAACCAGCTTGTCTACCAAATGGCGGTTTTCGCGGATAATCCGGCGGGCTTCTTCGTAGCAGTGAATGGCGATTTCTCGGACTTGCCGATCAATCTTAATTGCCATTGCTTCAGAATAATCCGATCGCGAATTCCAGTCTCGGCCCAAAAACACCTCATTGTTCGGACTTTCCAAAGCCACAGGCCCCAAATCCGACATTCCGTAAAGCGTTACCATCTGCCTCGCTAGCTTGCTAACTTCTGTGATATCGCTGCTGGCACCGAGAGTTACTTCGGCATCGCCGTAAATTTCTGCCTCTGCCGCCCGTCCCCCCAAAGCTACTGTAATCCGGCTTAACAGCCACGCCCGACTCCTCAAACCTTCGCTGTCGATCATTTCGTCATCGAGCACGTAGTTGGCAAAGCCTGCGATACCGCCGGAACGCGGAATGATCGTTACTTTTTCTAGCGTGTCGGTATTTTTGAGCATGATTGATACGAGGGCGTGTCCGATTTCGTGGTATGCTACAAGCCACTTTTTCTTGCTGTCGAGCAATGGGTTGAGCGTCAGCCCGATCGTGATTCGGTCGATCGCATCATTAACTTCTAAATTACTAATCGTGTCTTTGCGTCGCCTCGCGGTGAGAATAGCTGCTTCGTTGAGCAAGTTTGCCAAATCAGCGCCGGAAAAGCCGGGAGTGCGACGGGCAATCATGTCTAGGGCAACTTCGTCGTCGAGTTTTTTGTTGCGCGCGTGCACTTCCAAAATCCCTAAACGCCCTTTGTAGCTGGGCAAATCTACCGTTACTTGTCGATCGAACCTACCGGGCCGCAACAAGGCAGTATCAAGCACATCAGGGCGGTTCGTAGCAGCAATCACAATCACGCCGCTATTACCCTCAAAGCCGTCCATTTCTGTCAGCAACTGATTGAGAGTTTGTTCGCGTTCGTCATTTCCGCCACCAATACCAGCGCCGCGCTGCCTTCCTACCGCGTCTATTTCATCGATGAAGACGATGCAGGGCGCATTTTCTTTAGCTTTTTTGAACAAGTCGCGGACGCGGGAAGCGCCGACTCCGACGAACATTTCCACAAATTCGGAACCGGAGATGCTGAAGAATGGAACGGCTGCTTCCCCTGCGATGGCTTTTGCCAACATTGTTTTGCCTGTTCCCGGAGGCCCGATTAACAAAACTCCTCTAGGAATTTTGGCGCCGATGGCGTTGAAACGTTCGGGTTTTTTGAGGAAAGTTACAACTTCTTGCAGTTCTTCTTTGGCTTCTTCGATCCCTGCTACGTCGTCGAACATCACGCCGGTTTTGGCTTCCATTTGGAAACGGGCTCTGGATTTGCCGAAGTTCATGGCATTTCCTTGCGATTGGGTCGATCGACGCAGGATAGCCATCAACACTGCCAACACTGCAAAAATTACCAGCAAGTTTACTACTAAACTGACTGCTGCGGCGTTGTCGGCTGTTTGTTTGACTTCAAAGTCAATCTTTTTGGCACGGATTTGCGAGTAGAGTTCTCGGTTGTTGTAGTCGAAGAGAGTAACAATTTGGGCTTGATCGGTTTTTTGATCTTTTAGCTTAACTTTGGCAGTTCTTTGAATTTCGTCTATTTCGACTTTACTGACTTGTCCTTTTTCTATGTTGTCGATGAGTTGGCTGTAACTCATGGTGTTGTTTGGCGCGCTGTCGGCAAAAACCGGGGTCGAGAGCAATATTCCTTGAGAAATCACCAAACTACCCAGGATGCGCCAAATATTCCGTCCTGGAATTGATTTTTTCGGATTCTGCTGGCTCGATTTGTCTTTGTTTACAGCTAGATGTCCCAGCCATGCGTGTTTCCAAGAATTTTTCATATTGCTTTTTTGCCCAAGGTGGAAGACTGCCAAGATTGACCGCTTGTGGTTTGCTACGTTCATTTATTTTAACAAGATGCCGGGTGTTGAATCGGTTTATCTGTCGCTGGGATATCAAGAGACCGCTTAAGATGACGGGTTTTGAACCCACTGCGACTCAGAAACCGGGCTTTTTACCAAGGATTTTGGCAAAAACCCGGTTTTTCGGCCCCTCCACTGAACTTACGCACTCCGACTCAGAAACCGGGTTTTTTACCAAATCTGTCGGCTATCACCAAGGATTTTGGCAAAAACCCGGTTTCTCGGCCCCTCCGTAAATCTCAAATCTCAAATCGATTGACACTTGCCGATCGCCCTTGTTATATTAATCATACTCGTAATGAGTACGCTTTACTTGCTCTGTTATTGTTTTTAAGTCCTATGGTAAAGATAGTCGGCATTGGTGGAAGTTTGCGGGCTGGCTCCTACAGCCAGATGGCGCTGATGGTAGCGGCTGAGCGGGCGCAGGTACTGGGCGCGGAAGTTGAAATATTGGATTTGCGATCGCTCAATCTACCATTCTGCGACGGTGATAATGATTATTCCGATTACCCCGATGTGGAAAAGCTGCGGAATGCGGTAAAGCAAGCCGACGCTTTGATTCTAGCAACGCCGGAGTATCACGGTAGCGTCAGCGGTGCTCTCAAGAATGCCCTCGATTTACTCACTTTCGAGCATTTGGACGGCAAAGTTGCGGGTGCGATTAGCGTTTTGGGAGGGCAAGTCAACAGCAACGCGCTTAACGATTTGCGAACTATTTTGAGATGGGTGCACGCTTGGGTAATTCCCGAACAAATTGCGATCGGACAAGCTTGGAAAACTTTTAGTCCAGACGGTAAATTGTTGGATGATAAACTGTCTGAAAGGTTCGATGAATTTGCTCGCAGTTTGGTAGAAAATACGCGGAAATTGCGAGGAGTTTCTTAGTAGTATAAGGCGGGAATTTTGGAATTGTTGACTAATGACTAATGACTACTGACTACTGACTACTGCCAACTGCCAACTGACTTCAAAATGGCATATCGATCATATCTCCGAAAGGATGCGGTACGTCGATCGGCATTCTTCCGGGTTTTGACTCATAATTGTCAATCCACTTTTTCGCCAATTCCAAAGCTTCCTCTTCGGTTTTGGCATTTTGGACGGCGACGTGGCGGTTGCCGCGGCCATCCCAAACCTCGACGTAGAATACTTTCTGGGATTGAATAATCCAACCTTTATAAGTGTCTGCTGGTTCCATAGTTAAAATCTTCATTCAGTTGACAGTTGACAGTTGACAGCGACCTCTACCTGGAAGTAAGAGGATTGGATTAATGAATAGTCTGCTTTTAATTTCTCCCTACAAGGGTTCCGGCTTTAAACCATTTTTTTCTGGTAAAATAATCGGGTGAGGAGTTCCACTGGCGGCCTAATTGTAAATATTGCCCCGTGTAAAATGAATTTTACGGGGGTTTATATAGTATTTTTGGAAAAAAGTCAGTTTTACGGTTAACCTCATGACTAGACTCCTGAAGCAATTATTTAACTGGAGAAATTATCTCCAACCTTTGGCGGTGGCGATCGCGATCGTCCTGATCGCATCCCAAATAGCGGTATTGCCGGCATTGGCGACGGGCGTGTACGAAATGCCAGTATTGTCAGCGGGCGATCGAACTTGGGTGTTTGACAAAGGCGACGTACTCAGCCGCAGCAGCGAAAGCAATATCAGCAGTGTGCTCGACACCCTAGAACAAAAAACAGGAAAACAAGTCCGGTTTGTCACCATTCACCGCTTAGACTACGGCGAAACGACTGCCACTTTCACCGACCAACTGTTTGAACAGTGGTTTCCCGCCAAAGAAGACCAGACTAATCAAATTTTACTCGCTCTCGACACTGTTACCAACAGCGCGGCAATTCGCACCGGGGAAGGGGTGAAGTCCCTGCTAAGCGACGAAATTGCCCAGAGTGTAGCTGGGGAAACCGTGCAAGTACCGCTGCGGGAAGGTAATAAATACAACGAGGCATTTGCCGAAGCTAGTTCACGGATTGCGACTGTGATGTCGGGTGAACCAGATCCGGGCCCGCCTGAAGTTGTTGATAACATTCAAGTTGAAGGCACATTTAAGAAAGCTGAAGAAACAGACCAAGGTAATGCCACAGTTATTGTGGTTGTGTTGTTGGTGTTGGCGACAGTGATTCCAATGGTGACTTATTTCTGGTATCAAGGTTTTTCTTAAACAGTTGACAGTTGACAGTTGACAGTTGACAGTTGACGCTTGGACTAATCTTGAACGTATTCTCGATCGCTCAACAACGCCATTTCTGCCCGCACAAATTCCCGTCCCAGATAAGCCGCGTGATCTAACATTGTCAGCGGGCTGGGGCGGGTTTCTTCTAGGATTTTGACGCAAAGTTCTTTGGCGGTTCTGCCGCTAAAAAGTGTGCACTGGGTGCGTTCTACCTTGCCGCGGGCGGGGATGGGTTTGCCGGTTTCGGGATCGACAGCGAGGCCGCGATCGTCGATAATGTTGGTGAAGTGTTTGGCGCAAATTAGGCTGGTTTCGCGATCGATGTAAATGATGAAGTAGCCGCCCGGATCGAGGTCGATGTGGCGTTTGGAGAGGTTGTCATCGATGGCGGTGAGGTTTTCCAATGTTTGACTCATGGTTGGGGAAAGGCAGTAAATAATCGCTGTTGTTTGTTTTGCTATTTCTAGTTTAGTGGGCTGCGGCGCAAGTTTGGGAGTTTTTGGGCGATCGACATTCTAGGCGATATCTGTAGACACGGCAATGCCCTGTGCGGCGCGGGGTTTTTGTTTAAATGAGTATTATTAACCGCAGAGAGCGCAGAGAACGCAGAGTGAAACAAGAGAGAGAAACAAAATATGTTATTATTGGCGGAGTAACATTTTGCATTAAATTATAAATGAAATTTATAGATTTGTTTTCAGGAATAGGAGGTTTCAGACAAGGTTTTGAAAAAAATGGCTTTCAATGCGTTTTTTCCTGCGAAATCAACGCCAAATGCCGAGAAGTTTACACAGAAAATTTCGGCGAAGTGCCTTTTGCAGACATCAGTAACATCAAGCCCCCCGATTTAGAAGACTTTGATGTTTTAGTCGCCGGGTTTCCCTGTCAACCTTTTAGCATCTGCGGCAAAAAGCTAGGCTTTGAAGATACTAGAGGTACACTATTTTTCGAGATATGTAAAATCATCAAAATCAAACAACCTCAAGTTGTTGTTCTGGAAAATGTCAAGCACTTAATCCATCATGACAAAGGAAATACCTTAAAAGTAATTATTGCGAGTCTGGAAGATTTAGGATACAGCGTGAATTACAAAATGCTAAATGCTAAAGACTTTGGAATTCCTCAACATCGTGAAAGAATATTTATTATTGCAACTAAAGGTAAAGAATTCAATTTTTCTCGACTTAAAACCAAGTTTCCTCCAAAACTCAGGGAATTTCTAGACGAGACAGGGGATTTTGAAATATTGGACAAATCCGAGTATACTTTAATTGAGTCTCCGAGAAAGCAAGATTCGGGACTTTTGTTTGTAGGTTACAGAAATAAAGGTACTTGGAAAACTGGCGTAAGGCCCAATACAGAACATTTATCGAGAGTTCACAGACAGCCTAATCGCATTTATTCGGTAGATGGAGTGCATCCGACAATTCCTTCGCAAGAAACATCTGGCAGGTTTTTTATCTACATTCCTGAGCAAGATATGGTGAGAAAGTTGACGCTGAAGGAATGTTACCGTCTTATGGGTTTTCCTGAAGATTTCAAAAGTTATCCTAGTGCGGGGGAAAGTTACAAGCAAATTGGGAATTCTGTTTGTGTACCGGTGGTGGACGCTATCGCTAAAGAAATATTAAATCAAAATTTATTGTCAAATGAGCCAAATGAACCACAAAGAAAAACTGAAGAATATATACAGCTTGTCCTCTTCAATTGCTGATATCAAGGATATTCCTCAACAATACCTTCAATATATTTTACTAATTGGTGAGCAAGCATACAAACAAAAAGGAGTCTATACCGTCTTGGTTACTCTTCTAACTCACAAGTCCTTATTCCCTGAACAGGACATCAGAAAACATCAGAGTAGTATGCTGGGTGGTTTTTCTGGAAGAACTATTGATTATTCATCTATTACACCTACATTAAAAGAATTGGGACTTCCATCTATGGCTGAAAGCGGTTGGCTCACGAGGTCTTTAGAACAACCGCATCCCTACAATTTAGATTATAAGGGAAAAATCAGCAACAAGGCCGTAAAAAAAGCATTTTTGAGCATAATTGATTATGTTGAAAGGAGACCTGAACAGGCAAATGATGTGCTTAGATTAATTTTGAATAAAGTGATTGAAGTCAAAGCTAAAAATATTGTAAATCTAGCTAAATTAGTTAATCCTGAGACTCTAAATATACTGAGTATAGTTGATTGCTTGGAAGAGCATTTTTCAACTAAATATGGAGTTCGCGGTGGCTCAAAGCTGCCTGTTCTAGCTATCTATGCCACGTACAAGTCTCTCCTGGCAGAAGTGAAAAGATATGAAAATTGTATTTTAGCACCTTTAGGCAGTCACACAGCATCTGACTTGACTTCAAGAAGTTCAGGCGACATAGAAGTATTTGATGAACAAGGGCAAATCTGTGAAGCTATTGAAGTAAAGCTTGATCGGGAAATTGACTTAACAATTGTGCGAGTAGCTTATGAAAAAATTATCAGGTTTAATCCCAAAAGATACTATATACTTTCGTGTAAAGATATTAAAGCGTCGGAAATTCAGGAAATAAACAACATCATATCTCAAGTCAGAGCAGAACACGGCTGTCAAATAATAATCAATGGAGTAATTCCCACAATTAAATATTACTTAAGATTAATTTCATTAGAAACATTTATGAGTGATTACTCTAATCTGGTTAATCTTGATACAGAGTTGCAGCCTATTCACAAGCTAAAGTGGAATGAATTAATTGAGAAATTGGGTGTTGAATAGATGGGTGCGATCCACTTCACCTCCTATAAAATACCATATCTTACAATTTTCTCAGTTACGTTTGGGAATGTTGACATACAATTATAGACGGCCTTGCCAACAAAGGGTTAAACCATTCTAGCCAATGAACTAACGTTGATGAGGAAATGATATCTTCCGAGCTATACTCCTCACTCTTTTGATGATAAACGTAAGCTCGATCGTCGGCATTAGATGGGCAGAATAACCTGACTCTACAATCAGCATTTTTATTTTGCCAAGCAAGTCTGATACTACCTGCATCGTCTGTACTTGTTGATGCTTTAGGGAAATCATTGCCCAAAACATCATAGGCTTGCTTCTACAATCAATTTCATCGCTGTCTTAAAAGCGTACTCAGTTGGTCTTAAAATTCCATATTCGTCGTCTTCTAAATCTAAAAGTTCCAGAAGACGTTCAACTGTCACGCGGAAGTTTGATAATCGCTTCGTGCTACTGCTATCAGTAATCTGTTCGTTAGCTACAGTCATAATATATAAATTCCTTAATGCCGATCGCCAATTTCATCTTAACACAGGCTTTTACTGCGATATTTGCCGTCAAAACTGATATCATTGGCGATCGCGCGACGAGCGATATTTGTAGGGAAACGGCACTGCCGTCTCCTCTATATTCGGTAGGGACACGGTACTGCCGTGTCCCTACCGAAAACCGCCAGTAGGGACACGGCACTGCCGTGTACTCTATATTTGATTAAGCTGGAACTTGGACTTTTTCACTTCCCGAAAGCTCAAAGGCCGCGTGAATTGCCTTCAAAGCTGTGACACCCTGTGCTTCATCCACAACGCAGCTAATTTTAATCTCAGAAGTCGCAATCATTTGAATGTTGATTTTGTGCTGCGAAAGCGCTTCAAACATCTTAGCCGCAACTCCCGGATGCGCTACCATCCCGGAACCGACAACGCTAACTTTGGCGATTTCTGTATCGACTGCTACTTCGCCCCAGCCAAATTCAACTGCTGATTTTTCCAGGACTTCTTTAGCTGCTTCTGCGTCAATTTGTGCTACGGTAAATGCAATGTCGCGTGTTAATATGCCGTCGATATTGTGACACCGCTGCGATTGAATGATCGTGTCTACGCTAATATTTTCTTCGGCTAAAAGTCCGAACATTTTTGCTGCTACTCCTGGTCGATCGGGCAATTGGCGAATTGCCAGACGCGCTTGATTGATATCCAACGCCACGGCGCGCACTGCTGGCGGTTTTTGTGACGCACAACGCAGCCCGATCGGCGAATTGGCGACATCAAAGGCTTTGCAAAGTTCGGCAACTGCCCGATCGCACTCCGCAGCATCGATCGTACAACTAACCTTCACCTCGGAAGTCGAAATCATCTGAATGTTAATCCCCGCATCCGCCAAAGTATTAAACATCTGGGCCGCTACCCTCGGACGGCCGATCATTCCCGCACCCGCAATGCTAACTTTAGCTATGGGTCTTTCTTCTGCCCTCACTTCCGGTTCCCCAAATTCTGGGCGAGAATTCTTGCCGAGGGCGGGCACGATCGCATCTGCAACCGCGACAGCTTGATTCAGAGAATTTCGCCTCACCGTAAAGGCGATATCGTTAGTATTTCCCTCGTGAATTGACTGAATAATTAAGTCTACATCGAGGTTTTGCTGTGCGATCGCCCCAAACAACCGCGCTGCTACTCCAGGACGATCGGGCAAACGCAACAACGACACCCCCGCCTGATCCAAGTCAAACTCCACCGCATCGACCGCTTTTGCGAGCTCCAAGCCCTCCAAAGGCCGAGGCTGTGGGGGTGGGGACACTACTCGCGTGCCTGGGGCGTCACTCCAGCTAGAAAGCACCACCAGCGGCACGCCGTAATTCTTGGCAATTTCTACCGCCCGCGGATGCAGGACTTTTGCGCCCAAACTCGCCAATTCCAGCATTTCGTCGCAGGTGATCTCGTCCATCAGTTGCGCGTCGGCTACCAAGCGCGGATCTGTAGTCAGAATTCCGGGAACGTCGGTATAAATTTCGCATCTGTCGGCGCGTAAGGCTGCGGCGAGGGCGACTGCTGTTGTGTCGGAACCGCCACGCCCCAAGGTGGTAATTTCTAATTCTCCCGCGTCGGCGATGCCTTGGAAACCGGCAACGACGACGACTTTACCGCTGTTTAACTGGCTTTCAAGCCGCGCCGGATCGATTCGCAAAATCCGGGCGCGGGTGTGGGCGGCTTCGGTGACAATGCCGACTTGGGCTCCGGTGAGGGAAATTGCGGGCTGTCCCATTTCCTGTAATGCCATGCTCAAAAGTGCGATCGACACTTGTTCCCCAGTGGAGAGCAACATATCCATTTCCCGTTTGTTGGGATTTGGGGAAATTTCTTTGGCGAGTTTCACTAAACCGTCGGTGGTTTTCCCCATTGCTGAAAGTACCACGACGAGGGAGTTTCCCAGCTTTACTGTTTTGACTACTCGTTGGGCTACTTCTAGAATGCGATCGACTGTACCAACCGAGGTTCCGCCATATTTCTGAACAATTAGTGCCATAGGATTTATACAAAAGTGATGCAATACTTACCAGTTAATATACGCAAATTCTGGATTATAACCGATGTCGATCTTGTTTTTGAGGGTGGTAGCTCCCAATCAAGAAACCGGGTTTTTTGCGAGATTGAGGGTTTGAATCGAATACCTTGGCCCAAAAACCCGGTTTCTCGTCACCGATGCGTCAGTCCAAAGAAACCGGGTTTTTGGGAGATTGAAGATTTTTGGCGCATATTTTGGCGAAAAAATCCGGTTTCTGGCCACCTATTAGCTGCCTTCTAACTCTCGCAAACGCGCTTCTAAAGCTTGAATTCGCAACTCAGCTTCTATGCGCCTTTGTCGTTCTCGTTCTGCGGCCAATTCGGCTTGATCGGCCCGTTCCTCCGCCGCTGGGATCAAATTCCCGGATGTCTCCCACCAGCGCAGCCAAGGCAGTTCTACGCCCTGATACACTCCTTGCCAAATACCTAATTCTACTCCTATTTGGGCGATCGGGTAATGTCCGCGATTATTTGGTGCGGCTAACTCGAAGCGGTCTTCGACTAAATGATAGACTTCAACTTGGGCTTTTTTAACTTCATAAATCCCGTAAAAAGCAGGGCGAATTATCCGCTCGTAAATCCAGAATTTGCCTTTGCGAGGAGTCCTATCTCTTTCTTCACTACCATCGCCCGATACAAATTCTAGTACAATCAGAGGCGGCATTAATTCCCGCCACATCACATAGGAACGGCGGAGATTTCCGTCAAGAGTTGGCGGCACGTCGGGCACGTAAAACCAATCGGGTGCTTCGGCTCCTTTTTCTGGCGGTTCCGGGGGTTGGGCTACTCGCCAGTAAATACCGGAATCTTGACCGATGCAGTATTGTCCGTCGGGATGAACTTGGTCTAAAATCGGTCTAATTGATGTTGTTAATAGGATGCTTTGAGGGTGTTCTTGAAAATTTTTCACAAAAGTACCGTCGGAGTCTGGTAATTGAGTGTGGTCTGGAAAGTCTGTTGCTAGAAAATCTGGTTTTTCGGTGACATTCATCTTGACCTCTTGAATGTTGAAAGATTATACTTATAGCAGTGGACATTGGACAGTTGACAGTTGCACAGTACGGGAATTCAACCATTTATGCTTTGACGGGTATCGTCTCTATTTATGAGGTTATTTATGTCATAACCGATATCGCGCTTGCTATATAATTGGTGGATTAGATATGGATAATGCTATTGTATCAGAGAAAACCGGGTGTTGCTATATGGGAGATTTTCAGGAAGATGAGTCAGTATAAGTTAATTATTTTCGATTTCGACGGTACCTTGGCAATTACTCACAAAGCTATTGTATATTGCTTTACCAAAACTTTTGAAATTTTCAATATTGATCCGCCTGCTGCTGAGACAATTCAAGCGACGATCGGGATAAATTTATCAAATAGTTTCAAAATCCTGCATCCGACGATCGAGGAAAGCGCAATTCCCCAATGGGTGGAAACTTACCGCTCTTTTTATCGGACAGAAGGTGAAAAGCAGCTCGATTTATTTCCGGGAACTAAGCAAGTTTTGCAGTTGGCGAGCAAGTCGGGATTGAGTATGGGTGTTTTTAGCAACAAGCACGTTAATTTTGTTAACTTATTTTTGGAAAAGTTGAGAATTCACGGTTATTTTGATTTAATTTTAGGTGATGACGGACAAATTATTCAAAAACCAAATCCGAGTGTTTTTCACTCGATTATTAAACCGCTGTTCCCGGATTTGGATAACAGTCAAGTTTTAATGGTTGGCGATTCGGCGGTTGATTTGTTGTTTGCGAAAAATGCTGGGATAGATGTTTGTTGGGCGGTTTACGGATATGGCGATCGCGCTGAGTGTCTCGCTTTAGAACCGACTTTTGCGATCGACAAAATTTCGGAACTTGCTGCGATAATTCAAAATTAATCTTGAGTCGGTTTGTTTCAGAAGAAGTTCAATTATTTTGTTAAATAAAATAATTACAGCACTTACCAGGCAATCTCAAAAATCTGGTTTAAACAGATTTCCTCTAAAAAGTTTTAGTTTTTTAGATAAAAACCGTTTAAAATTGCAAGTTCTGAATAAAAAAAATATTTAAAGATAGCCGGAGTTTTTTGGGTTCATTAGAAACAATTAGCGGCGCGAACCGGTAAGCGGCGCGAAGCCTGCCAAGTAAACCATACCAGAGATAGAGATATCCTAGCAACAACTATTATAAATTAGCAGGTAGGAGTCGTTTGAAGGCACAAAGCAGAAGGCTCAAAGCAGAAGAAAAGAAAAACCAGGGAGACTAGAGTTTTTCTAGGTATGATTTACGGCCCAAATTATGCATAATCGCCTTCTAACTTGTGGCTGCGGAAAACAGGGCAATTCTGTTGAACTTTGGGGTGCAGTCAGTCAGAACCGACAAGAAACTCAATCTATAAAAAACTCATGCAGATCGATAATATAAGTATTCCTTCTGAAACGCTATCGCCGACTCGCACTGGTGGCAATCCACCGAATTTAATAGAAGAAGTATGGAGGCTGTACGATCGCGCCCTGGCAGCTACTAGCAACGGCATCGCGATCGCGGACGCCCGACAGCCCGACAAACCAATAGTCTACTGCAACCCGGCTTTCGAGCGGATTACAGGCTACGATCGCAGCGAAATCATCGGGCACAACTGCCGCTTCCTGCAAGGCCCGGATACCGATCGCGCAGCAGTCGCTCAAATCCGCGTAGCCCTTCAAGAACAACACGATTGCAAAGTCGTTCTCAAAAACTACCGTAAAGACGGAACCCCCTTCTGGAACGAACTCACCATCTCGCCGGTGCGCGACAGCAGCGGGACTGTCACCCACTTCATCGGCGTCCAATCGGATATCAGCGATCGCAAGCAAGCAGAAGAAGCGCTGCAACAAGCCGAAGAAAAATACCGCAGCATCTTTGAAAACGCCACCGAAGGCATATTTCAAACCGCCCCAGACGGGCGCTACCTCAGCGCCAACCCCGCACTCGCCCGAATGTACGGCTACGATTCCCCGTCAGAACTGATCGCAAAATGTTCGGCAAAAAACCTTTACGCCGATCGCACCCGCCGCGCTGAATTCATCGCCGAAATCACCCGCGTCGCCTCCCTGAAAGAGTTTGAGTCCTGCGTCGGCCGCGCTGACGGCAGCACTACCTGGATCTCGGAAAACGTGCGCGAAGTCCGCGACAAAGCAGGCGAACTCCTTTACTACGAAGGAACTGTTGCCGAAATCGCCGATCGCAAAGCAGCCGAAGCAGCCCTGCGCGATCGAGAATACTGGCTGAAAACCGCGATCGATGCCGTGCCCGATGCCATCAACCTCACAGACGGCGAGGGGCGCTGGCTGATTGCTAACGACTGCGCCCTCAAACTTTTGGGCTGGGAAACCGCAGATTACCAAGGCAAAACAACTGCCGAACTCGCAGCAGCAGCCGATCCCAGAGTCAGAGACATCCTCCTAAGTTGGCAGGAAACCGACGAAACTACCTGGGAAGCAGGCACTCTTACCTCCAGCAGCCAAATTGTCCCCTTACCCACAGGCGGCAGCAATTTGTTTGAAGTGCGGAAAGTGCCGCTGTACAACCCCGACGGTTCCCGCAAAGGCATGGCAGTGGCGGGGCGGGACATCACCCAGCAAGTGGAAGCTGAAGCAGCTTTGCGCGAAAGCGAACAGCGGTTTCGGGCAATTTTTGAACGCGGTGCGATCGGCATGGCAGTCGCTACTCTCGAAGGTATGGCGATCGCCACTAATCCGGCATTTCAAGCTATGCTGGGGCGATCGGAAGCCGAACTCCGGGGGGTGGATATCGACTCCTGCGTGCACCCGGAAGACGCACAAGCTTCGCGCCAGTTGCGCCGGCAGTTGGCCCAGGGCGATCGCCAAGCTTACCAAATCGAGAAGCGCTATCTCCGCCCTGACGGTAGCATCAGGTGGGGACGCCTCACCGCCTCTGTCATCGACAACAGCCAGGGAATGCCACAGTTTATTCTGAAAATGGTGGAGGATATTACTGATCGCAAACAAGCCGAGTCAGCTTTATTACAAAATGAGGCTAAGTGGCGATCGCTAATTCTCAACAGTTCCGATATCATTACTATTCTCGACGAGGGCGGCGGCATTGTTTACGAAAGCCCTTCTGTAGAAACAGTCTTGGACTACGAACCAGAGGAACTGATTGGTCGAATGGTTCTCGATTTCATTCACCCTGACGACCTTCCCTCGGTGATTTCCTATCTCCAACAATTGATCGCAAATCCCGGCGATCCCATCGCCGTAGAAGGTCGGTTCCGGCGCGTTGACGGTTCTTGGTGTTTTCTCGAAGGAGTCGGCATTAACCTGCTAGCAGACCCCGCTGTGAGGGGAATTGTGCTCAACTCCCGCGACATGACGGCGCGCAGGCAAGCAGAATACCGCCTCAGCAAAATCAACGAGTGTTTTTTGGGATTCACCACCGATGCTGCTGACAATATCCAACGCCTGACAACCTTAGCCGGCGAGCTTTTGGGCGGAAGCTGCGCCGTCTACAGCCACGTCGGTGGCGGGCTGCTGCGGGCGATCGCAACTTGGCAAACGCCGCCTGACTACCCGGAGGTCGATCGCGCCGAAGGACACATCTGCACCGATGTCTGCCACCAAGCCAGCGATCGGGCTGTGGCAATTCCTGACTTGCAGAACACGATCTACGGCCAAAGCGATCCCGCTGTCATCCGCTACGAACTCAAAAGCTATCTGGGACAAGCAGTGCGGCGCGGCGACGATTACGTCGGTTCGGTGTGCGTTATCTACACCGAACCGATCGCGGCCACAGAAGCCGACTGCAAGCTGATCGGAATTATTGCTGGGGCGATCGGAGTTGAGGAAGAACGGGCCGCTTCTGTTGCGCGCGATCGGCAAAAATCCCAGGAATTGCAAACAGCTTTGCACGAATTGCAACAAACTCAAATGCAGTTAGTCCAAACCGAAAAAATGTCTTCCCTCGGACAAGTCCTAGCAGGAATTGCCCACGAAATTAACAACCCAGTTGGCTTTGTCGCCGGCAACGTCTGCCACGTCCGCGGCTACGTCCTCGATTTGTTAGAAATCGTGCAGATGTATCGAGAAGAATGTCCAAATCCCCCAGCCAAAATTCAGAAAAAAGCCGAAGATATAGACTTAGAATTTCTCGCAGAAGACCTGCCGAAATTGCTCAACTCGATGCACACAGGATGCGATCGAATTGTAGAAATTATTCAAACTCTGCGCAATTTTTCGCGGGCGGACGAAGCGAAATTTAAGCCTGCCGACATTCACGAAGGTTTAGAAAGTACCTTGTTAATGTTGAACAGTAGGCTGAAAGCCAAGGCAAAATGGGAGGGTATTAAAGTAATCAAAGAATACGGAGAACTGCCGAAAATACCATGTCATCCCGGACAGCTAAATCAGGTATTTATGAATATATTGGCAAATGCGATCGATGCCTTGGAAGAAAGCAGCAACCAAGCCAAAAACACCCCCAATTCAAGTGGTCTTACAATTACCATTAAAACTGAAACGATTGATGACAAGAGCATTTGCATTCGGATCAAAGACAACGGCCCGGGAATTCCCCAAGATAATATCGTGCGTTTATTTGACCCATTTTTTACCACAAAGCCCGTAGGTAAAGGCACTGGTTTGGGCTTGTCAATTTCGCATCAAATTGTCGTGGAAAAACACAACGGCAAATTGCAGTGCCTCTCGGAACCTGGTAAAGGCACTGAATTTATCATCGAACTTCCAATTCGCTGATATTCGGACGCAGGCGAGATATCAGATCGTCTCCGTTTGATTACCAAAACAAAAACGGTTTGTAGTGCGTCCTGCCGTCCGCAGCGAGAGCGTCCTGGCGTCCGCACTACGAACCAGATCGATCGCAGTCAATCGATCGGACATGATATCATTAATCACTGATGACTGCTGACTATTGACTAATGCCAAAAATGAAGTTTTTATTAGTTACAGATTTAGACAATACGCTAGTGGGAGATGACGAAGCCACTCAAGTTTTCAACCAGCGCTTGCAATCTATGCGATCGCAAATTTGTTTGGTTTACGCTACCGGGCGTTCTCATGCTTCAACTTGCGAATTAATTGCCGAAAAACAACTGCTAGCACCAGACTATACGATCGCAGGTGTAGGCAGCGAAATTTACCAAGACGCAACCCTGGATTTAGATTGGGCGGAACATCTTTCTCAAGACTGGGATAAAATGGCGATCGCCTCGTTAGCTCAGCAGTTTCCCCAGCTTCAACCCCAATCCCTCAAAGAACAAAATCCTTGGAAAATCAGTTATTGTCTAGAACCAGCAACAGAAAATACCTCGATTGTCCAGGAATTGCAGCAAAAGTTAACCGGATCGGGACTGGCAGCTCAAATTATTTTTAGCAGCAATCGCGACGTAGATATCTTACCACAAACTAGCAACAAAGGTAATGCCCTAACTTATTTACAAAAGCGCCTGCAAATTCCATCTGAGGCAACATTAGTTTGCGGCGATTCTGGCAATGATATCAGTATGTTTGAACAAGATGTTCGGGGAGTAATCGTTGCTAACGCTATGTCAGAACTCTTAGCATGGCATCGCGAATGCGGCACTGAAAATCATTATTTAGCTGGCTCTGCTTGCGCTGGGGGAATCATCGAAGGAATGACATATTTTTGGGGATTTTGATTGCATAAGATCAGATTTAGTTCGCAGTTCTGATTTCAGTCATTATCAAAATTAGAGGACTGAAATCCGAACGATCAAACGCACTCCAAGCACAGTCCGCAAAACCTTAAAATCTATATCGCGATCGATCGCACAGACAATTCTAGCTCGATCGACCAACTAAGAGTGCCGAGGCGATCGGCATTTGGGCTCAATTACCACAGACTATCTAAACCAACTAGCAACTCTCGCATCGAATTTAACTTCTTCAGGAAGGCGGTAATCGACCTTCTGATAGGTGTGCAGCAAGTCGCAAATGCCAGTATGAATCAAATTTTCTATCTGTAGCAACTGTTCTGAAGAACAGCGAACCTGACTTGTGTGGTTCGCCACAGACTCGCCGAAGTCGATCGCAGTATACTTATTAGGAACTCGGCTCAGCACATAAGCAATTAAATCCTGCCGCCACCCAGAGTGTGAAAAAGCGTGTTGGTACGGATAGTGGGGATAAGACTCCAAGATAGTTTCTACTTCTTTTGTGACTACGCCCAAGGTGATATTGACAAGATGTTTCTGCATTTTTTCTTTCCCCAAACACTACTTAACTAATATCTTTGTTTCCGATATCCAGTTCGTCTTATTTCTCCTGAATTTTAGCGTGTTAATACCGCATATTTTTCTTCGGAAATAACCCGATCGAACTCATAACTTACCTCTTCTATAACCCGCAGCACGTAGCACGGAATCTTGTCCGATAAAATAGCACTTGCTACCGCGCCAGTGTGAATTTCTAATACTGCTTCGACCGCAGCTTCAAACATCAGTCGCTGTCCAGGAAACATCACTCTTTCAAAGCACCAATTAGGAATGTTACCAATCCGCACCACCTGAATTTGGTTGGTAATATTTGCGTAATAGCACAAAATTTTGCTGTTACCTTGAGAAGATAGCTGATATGACATTTGAGAAATCTCCACACTCTCTAAAAAACTTACTCAGACTTCGCTTTGCCTATTGGTGGCAATTGCCAGTTTTGCTATTGACAGAATGACAGACTTATTTTCGGGGCGTTATTCGACAGTGTTAATCACATCAACCGTTATTAATTTATTTTTGATTGATTTTTCCTGCCAACACTTAGAAGACTTGCACAGAAACCCTTCCAGGTGAAAAAAATCGGTTTGTTTGGTATGCAGTGCCTAATTCCTGACTGATTCAGGTTGGTTGTGCGATCGCACTCCTTAAAATTGAAAGTATCGTCACTGAACCGAACTCTTCTGACAACAGGTTCGTTCTTTGGCAGCCGGATGCTGCTGAGATTGGTACTTTCAACTCAAGAACCTTCTATAAACATTATCTAAAAAATATGAGGAAATTATGAAGAAAATGATTGTTTTAAATTAATATACTTTGAGCGAAGCATGGATTGTAACACTTAGGCAGAAATTGGGTTTTTTACCAAAAAACTTTGCTGCATTACGGAGTATTGGTTAAACAACTTGGTTTATTCAGGGACTTGTGTGTAACTTATAGAACATCTTGTGTCTATGTAAATACGGCGGCGGGCGATCGGCTTTACGATCAACAAAAAACCCCGACTCCCTGAAGTTGTCTCTGGAATTTCTAGAGAATCAGGGTTGGAAGTAACCAATCACCGATCGATCTCAAAGCTAAATCAAAAAAATGAGGAAATTCTGAAAACAGCCACCAAAACCAGAACTTTCCGGCACGCACAAACCCGCCTTAGTAACATAATTTCGAGATTTTTGCAAGAGACAAATAGCTAGAAACCGGATTGGCGATCGTCATCCGACTTTGATTTCCCCTTAATTCTTCAGTCGGCGCAGCCCGATTTTGTTTGTATTGACGCGATTGAAATCGCCGAATTTTTTCTTCAGTCGGCGCACGCAGACTTCGTTTTTGTAGACGCGATTTCAATCGCCGAGTTTTATCTTTTCGGCAGTTCAAGCTGTCAACTGTCAACTGTTAACTGTTAACTGTTAACTGTTAACTGTTAACTGTTAACTGTCAACTGTTAACTGTTAACTGTTAACTGTCAACTGTCAACTGTCAACTGTCAACTGTCAACTGTCAACTGAATGAACCTTCCCCTTCCAGCGGTGCAGGCACTGTGAAATAGAAACTCGTGCCTTCAGAGACAACACTTTCGGCCCAAATTCTGCCGCCGTGCTGCTGCACAATGCTGCGACAGATAGCCAAACCCAAACCCGTACCTCCTTTTTGGCGAGAGTCAGAAGCATCTACCTGTTGAAATCTGCCAAAGATAGTTTCTAGTTTATCAGCAGGAATTCCCCGCCCTCGATCTTTGACTTCAAATAAAACCCGTGAAGCGTAGCCATCCCGTAGGGAATCGCCCAAATCATCAACCCTGACAGTTACTGTACTCCCCGGAGCCGAAAATTTAATCGCATTGCTCAACAAATTTACCAGCAGTTGCACAATCCTGTCCGGGTCAGCCCAAATTTTTGCCAACGAGGGCAAAATCGACAAATTAATCTTATTCTCAGCAGCCACAGACATCACAGCTTCCGCAGACTTCTGCATCAAAACCTGCGCATCGCACAACTCCTTAACAATAGTAAATTCGCTCGAATCGAGCCGCTCTAAATCAAGCATATCGTTGACCAAACGCACTAAGCGTTGGGTCTGGTTAGACGCAATTTGTAACATCTTTTTGGCAGTTTCCGGTCGATCGTTCAGCACCCCAGCCGCCAGCAAACCTAAAGAACCGTGAATTGAGGCAAGTGGGGTTCGCAGTTCGTGGCTGACAATGGAAATAAACTCATTTTTTATTTTTTCAATTGCCCGACTTTCTGTGATATCTGTGACTGTGCCGACGTGACCGATTAGTTGACCTCCGTCGGTAAAAATCGGAGCTGTTTTAACCAGACAAAACCGGATTGTTCCGGAGGGCTGGATGTGGCGGAATTCGCAGAGAAATTCCCCATCTAACGATCGCGATTCCGACCACTTAGACCGAATTAGTTTAATGTCTTCGGGGTGAACAAACCGCATCCAGCCGTTTCCTAAAGCTTCTGTCGCTGTGAAGCAGCCAATTACTTGACAGCGGGGATTTGTATAGATACATTTCCCCTCAGCATCGATTTGGAAAATGCCGACGGGGGAACTCTCGCTCAGAGAGCGAAATAAAGCTTCGCTTTCCCGGAGTTCTGCTTGAGAGGTTTCTAGTTCTCTGGTTCGCTGCAAAACTCGCATTTCTAACAGTTCGTTGAGCTGTTGGAGGGCTGCTTCAGCTTCTTTGCGATCGCTAATATCGCGCTGCACCGCCACCCAATGGGTAAACCAACCGCTTTCGTCTGCGATCGGCACAATGCTCAATTCTACCCAAAATTCCGTCCCATCTTTGCGGTAATTGATCAAGTCAGCCCGCACCGGCTGCCAATTTTTCAAAGCTCTCCGAATGCGATCGAGACTTGCCCGATCTGTTTTTTCTCCTTGCAAGATGCGCAGCGTTTTGCCCAAAACTTCTTCTAGCGTATAGCCACTCATCCGTGTGAAAGCTGGGTTGGCATACAGAATTCGCGGGCCCGATGCGTTAATCGGTTCAGCTTCCGTAATTAACACGGCGTCGTTAGTCGTAGTGATTGCTGATTCCAACAGCCGCAACTGTAATTCTTTAGCTTTGCGATCGGTAATTTCTGTAACTGTCCCCACCATCCGCACTGCATCGCCTGCTTCGCTGTAAAAAAACTTACCTTTCCCCTCAATCCAGTGAATGCTGCCGTCCGACCAAATCACGCGGTATTCCTGAAAGTAATCTACTGGCTGGGTCAAGGTCTGATTTATAGCATTCTCAATACTTTTTAAATCTTCTGGGTGAACGCGAGCTGCAAAACTTTGATAAGTTCCGGCAAAAGTTCCCGGGGTCAACCCAAACAACTCTTCGTGTTCCCTCGACCAAACAATGAGATTTTTCTGCACGTCCCAGTCCCAAAATCCAATTTTGGTAGCCGACAAAGCTAAGCTGAGCTGCTGATTCATTTTCCGCAACTCAATGCTAGTAATAGCAACTCGAAGTTCTCCGGCGATTTCAATTTCGCACGGCTGCCAAGGCAAAGATTTTAACCTCACAGTTTCTTGCCACAACTCAAAAGAAGTACGAGGAGACATCAATGGGGTGCCATCTGGTTTAAGATCAATTGGCCAATCTGGTTTGCCAGCCCAGTTGATAGTTTGAATTGCTTCGGGACGGAACCACAAAATGTAATAATTTTTCATCTCGGATATGGCAAGCACCAGCAAACCGCTAGCAACTTTTTTAAAGTTATCGGATGGCGGATACATTTGTGAGAGACAATCTGTATAAAAAACATCATTATTTATTTGAGTTTTGATCCAAGCAAGTAATTTTTTGATTTCTCCCAATTCCGGGGTTTTGCCGATGGTGATTAAATTTTCATTGGCACACACAACTGCACCGGTAGCGCCCATTAATGCCAGCAATTCATCTGGGGATTTAAGTAAACCTTCTACAAAGGAGTTTTCTTGAGAAATTTCCGCGATAAATTTATGGCAAATTTCTTTGAGATAAATTGCATAGTCCCGGTCTTCGCTATCTTGTTTGTAGCTGAGTTCTAGATTCACAAACTTTGCTATCAGTTCGCAAGCCGTTCTGGTTTCGTAGTTGACATACTTTGCTGTTGGGTGGTGACAGGCGAGCAATCCCCAGATTTTTCGATCTTTGATTAATGTCACGGTCATGCTAGCGCCAATGTTCATATTTTTGAGATATTGAACGTGGCAAGGCGAAACTGTTCTCAACAAGGAGAATCCCAGATCCAGGGGGCGACCAGTCAGCGGATTGCAGTCAGGAATTAGTTCTACAGGCTGATAGTGAATATCGGGAATAAACCGAATTAAATTCATACTGAACTGCTTTCTTGCCTGCGGGGGAATATCGGCAGCCGGATAGTGCATTCCCAATAAGGGAGCCAAATTTTCTACTTTGTCTTCGGCGATGACTTCCCCGGCACCGGTGGCATCAAATTGATAGACGATCGCGCGATCGAACCCAATCATCCTCCGCACCTCTTCAACCACTGTCTGACACAGCACTTGCAAGTTGGGTGTGTTGTGGATTTTGTCGATCGGCTTTTGGACTAAATGATAAGAATTGAAACAATCGCTACTTTTTGGGGCAACAACCTGTTCTAGTTCCATAATTAATACTGAACTTGATTGATGCAGCGTCCCCTGAAAAAAAGACTTGCGTTTTTGACTTGTGAATGATAAATTGATACTGTCATTTTGATAGCTGTTTTCAAATAAAGCTTTTTCAACAGCCTCAATTTCCTCAGTCACGACAAATTCATGTAAAAACTTGCCTAAAAGTGCTTCGGGGTAAATGCCGATCGCCTCAAAAGTATTGTTGCTAACTTGCAAAATTTTCAACACCGGAGATTCCAGCACCAACAGGATGCCGTGAGGTTGAATCGAAGCGGGATCGTAAATTAATTCGCAGTCACTGTCATTGCGATCGCCTGTGTTTGAGGTTAATACCATTGCTTTCTTGTTATTGTAAATACTTTTCTAAATTAGTCAGTGTTTTTGACGATCGGGCAAATATCAATCAATGCCACCACCTCCGAATTCTAGAATCTAATAATCCCCTGAAAACCTTTGTATCTCTCGTTTACCATCGAGGCCAGATCCCCTAAATCCCCCGAAAGAAAGGGGGACTTTGATCCGCCCTAAATCCCCAGCCTAAAAACTTCGCTGTCAACTGTTAACGCTGTGTCAGAGCAAGTTTGTGCCGGAGTTGAGTCCGCTCCAAACGATTCAGGATGCGAGCAATTAATTCCGGTTCCACGATCGGCTTATTCACGTAGTCATCAGCACCAGCGACAAACATTTGGCGTACTATTTCTGACTCAGAATGAGCGGTCAAAAATAGCACAGGCAGCTTGCTCCACCGCAAATCATTCCGCACCGCCAAACACAGCTCGATCCCGCTGTAACCGGGCATCTCCACATCTAAAATCAGCAAATCTGGACAAGTGGTTTCGAGTACCTCCCAGAACTTTTCGGGCTCATCCAATGTTGTGACTTGCAATCCCCAAGGTTGTAGAATCATGCTCAGTGCAGCCAATAGATGCACGTCATCATCTACCACCATAACTTTGGCTTCAGCAGGGCCTGTCTGGTCGAGGAGTTGGGCGACTGCTTTGAGTATATCTGCTGGGGGGATAGATTTGTGTAAAAAGCCGGAAGCTCCCAAACGAGCAACTTCTATTCGATCGCTCAATTGATTGTTCCCGCTAAAAATCATCACCGGAATATCTGGTTTTTCACTGCGGAGTTCGGCTAGCAGAGTAAGTCCGTTTTCCTGAATTCTGGAAAAGGTCAAATCCAGCAAAATCGCGTCGGGAGGCTGTTGAGAAATCGCATTTCTTGCCGCTTCGGGAGAGTTGGCGACTTCTATCTGGAAGCCGGAACCGGATGCTGCTATTTTTAGTCGATCGCTCTGAACACTATCATCATCCACGATCAAGATGCGGCGCTGTTGCAAAACCGCAGTAACCAGCTCGCTTTCAGGTTCCGGCGGGCGATCGAATATCTGTTTCAGCTTATGCAGCAATCCCTCAATCTGCTGAGCAGTCCCCGGTTTCAAGACGTTTTGGGCCTTGAACAAATCTTCGATTTTACGCGCAACTATCGAACCTTTCGGCAGCCCCAAAGTACCCAAAGAACCCACTAATTTATGAGCTTGCTCCTGGGCTTCCTGCCGCAGTTCGTTGTCCAAGGTTCCGGTTTTCAGTTGGGCGATCACGCGATCGAATATCACCACCTTTTCGATAAAATTAGCTCTTAACTTGCCCCTAATTTCCGCAACCACATTCAGGACTTGGAGACGGCGCTCATCGTTGCTTAATTCCGGGTTCTGCCCGCTAGATTCAGCAGATAAAGTCTCTTGACTTTTAGCAGTTTCTGCCGTCGCCCTGGCAACTTTTGGACTCTCAATCTCCTCCGGCAGACTTTTCAGCCGATAGCCCAATCCGTACACGGTTTCCACTAAATCTACAGTCATCCCGGCTGCTTTCAGCTTGTGCCGCAGCCCCTTGATATGAGCCGTAACAGCTTCTTCTTGAGGAAATTCGCCGGCAGACCAAATGCGATCGAGCATAGCGCTGCGGCTGAAAATGCGCCGGGGATTTCTCAGGAAAAGTTCCAGCAGATTGTACTCTTTGGGAGTCAAGTGCAGCACTTTTTCGCCATAAGTTACTTCCGTAGTGTCCGGGTTGACTTGCAGTTTTTCCCAAGTCAAACTTGTACTCGACCAAGTTGCCTTACCCCGGCGCAGCAAAGCCCGAATTCGAGCGATTAATTCTTGGAGATTAAAGGGTTTGACCACATAATCGTCTGCACCCGCTTCTAAACCTTGGACTCGATCGCTGCTGCTGTCTAGGGCTGTCAGCAATAAAATCGGCATTTGGCAGCCGGACGATCGCAATTCCCGACACAAACTAATACCGTCGAGTTTAGGAATCAGCACATCCAAAACAATCAGGTCGTAATCGTAGGCTTGCGCCAACTGCAAGGCTGTTTCGCCGTCTGCTGCCGTATTCACATTGTAATTATGAGCGTTCAGCGCTCTAGTCAGCAAATTAATTGTAATTGTGTCATCTTCTACTAGCAGAATCTTCATAAACCTCGCCTGTTATTTGACCACTTCTTGTGATTTAAATAGCCTTTTCTGAGTTTAGTTTGTCTGCCCCCGTTTGAAACAGTATTTATAAAATCTTAAATTTGTTGCTTTTTGTTTTTATTTTTTCATACCAAGCATCAAGAATATCATGAAGTTATTGATTACTTAAATACGAGCTTTATCCCTTTCTCTTGCGACCACAACTCAAGCCTTCTTCCTTATCCTATATATAGCGGTTCTCAAAAAAGTGAGGAGAGCCTCATGCCCTATGCCCTATGCCCTATGCCCTATGCCCTATGCCCTATGCCCTATCCCCTATCCCCTATGCCCTATGCCCTATGCCCTATGCCCTATGCCCTATGCCCTATGCCCTATGCCCTATCCTGTTCGCGTACCTCATCTTTTTGAGAAAGGCTATATACATAGCGAAAATTTCCATCAGATGAGCGCTGGAATTTTAGGGCTTTTTCGACTTCAGCGCCTGCTGAATTTTTTGGATCAGATATTGCGATGAATCTTGCTGCTTCACGATCTCTTCCAACTCAGAAGCCACGACTTCGGCGTGTTCTATCTCCTTAACTAAAGAATGAGCGGTAACAGTTTGTCTGACTTCCAAAGGTTCTGTGATAGCGGTCAGTGAATTGAAATTTCTTTCCGCTATTAATTCCTCCAACTCTAACAAAGCCATTTCCGCGCGATCGATCTTGATCGTCACGGATTTAGCCACATTAGCACCCGCTCTTGCTGCCTCCGTGAGTTCGTGAACGCGAAGTTTAAACCGACTGGCAATTTGCTCCATTTGAGTCCCCAATTCAAAAGTTTTACTTGCCAGTCTGCCAATTTCCAGACTCACTTGGCTCAGACCGCTTGGCTGATTTCCCATTTGATTGGTAACTACAGCCACCTGTACCGCTAAATGCCTGACTTGTTCGATCGCCTCCCGGATGGTTCGGGAAGTGCGGTTAACCGTTTCTAAATCATTAGCTATGGCTTTGCCAACGCCCAAAATTTTCTCTGTATTGTTGCAAATAGAATTAGCACCTTGAAAAGTAGCTTGAAATGCTTGGCGACCTTCCGAGGAAATCAGCTTCGCAATCCTGACAAATCGCTGATTCATTTGAGCAATTTCTTCGGCTTGTTTAACCAGTGTCACTTGCTGGGGACTGGCAGTATTCTGCAATTTTTGGGCTTCTTGACGTTGTTGGGCTTTTAACAGCTCGTTGCATTGATGAAATTTTGCCTGTTCTTGTTGAATAATTGCCAGATATTTCTGTCTTTCTAGTCGGTATTTTTGAATAAGTTTGTTAGTTTGAGCTAAAATTTTAGACTGGAAAATCACCAGAGTATGAACGTCCAAAAGGCGGAAACTATGGTTGTGCATTACCACAATAATTGGTTCATAAATCAAATCTTTAGGCCTGTTGAGAGATGCTTGCACGGCATCATCAACTTTCCAGTTTTCCTCCATCAATAAAGGCGGAATTCTTATGAAATCTAACAAGGCTCGAATCGGGTGCTTTCCGTAAATTTCTACGCGATTGGGGAGACTCATTTGCTCTCGAAATTTGACGCGAGAAATCATGCCCAATACCTGTGATTCGTGAGTAATAATCACTCCCGGCAGGTCTGGTTCTTGCTCGAATCTTTGGGCCACTACCTGTCCTGGAGTTGCAGCACTCACTTGGAAGTGGTGACACGGCAGATGTCCGATCGTGAAATCGGGGGTGAGTTGAGTTGGATTGCTCATTTACCCGGATAGTGTTAAGTAGAAGTTAACAAATTATATATTAATATTATACTGGATTAAGATAGTTTAAAGTGATAACAACTATAACGAAAAATCAGATATCTGGCTCCTGAGCCTGAAGAGAGCCTGCCTTCTGACTACTTTCATCTCAAGTCTCTTGGAGTGGTCGCGCCTGCTGTCCCCCCTGGTTCTGTCCCCAAAACATGAGCCTTGATATTTTTTTCTTTAAAACAACCGGGAAAATACCTAGATTGAAACCAAAAACCTTAAATCGGACTTTGCCACTAGCAACCTTTGAGGCTGCTTACCAGTTGTTACAGCAAATGGCTGAACTCCCAGGGGCGATTTGGCTGGCCGATGAGGCGATCGCGAATTCTGACAATCGGGAAAACTCGTCCCAAAGGTTTGCAGCAGTGGTATCCGATCGGTTTAGCGCGCTGTTGCGGGGCGAGGTATTAGATGAGTTGGCAACAAACGGACGCCAACACAGCGGGAAAAATCTCAATTCCCAATTAAATGTGGAGTTGACTTTCGATCCAGGGGCGATCGCCAATTTCCTCTCTCCCCTCGCAGACAAGCTCGCAGAAATAACGCCCCCACCGCAAAGACAAATTGACATTCACGCCCTCAAACAAGCAATTAAAAATCTCCAGCCAAACTCGGCATTTATGCAAAGCGAATTCACCCTAAATTTGCTGGACATTCTCGCTACCGATGCCAGCAAAAACAGTCACCAGCCGCTACATACGCAAACAGAAATAGAGGGGGATTTCGCGCTCAAACTGATAGCTCCAGAAACGCTACATATCCAGATTTCCGAAACCGCTAATCACGTACAAATTCCCAGTTCCTGTATTTCATTTTGTCAGCCCGTGGAAGATGCTTTGCAGCAGCAACTCCAACAAGAGCGACTTTTAAATCAGGTGACAACTCAAATCCGCCAGAGTTTGGAATTGCCTGTAATTTTGTCAAAAGCAGTTTCGAGAGTGCGAGAGTTTTTGGATGTCGATCGCCTGTTAATTTATCAATTTGAAAAAGTGCCAGCGCCGCATAATGGCGAATTAGGTAAAGAAATACCTGCGGCGGTTTCTGGCGAAGTCAAAGAAAATTCCGGTTCTTACTTGTATTTAGGTCGCGTTACCTACGAAGCTTTAGCCAGCGATGCTATCTCGTCGGTACTGAATTTTAGTGAAAGCGCGCAATGTTTCCTCGATGGAGTCATCGACAGAGAGAAATATCGCAAAGGTTTAGCTTTGTGCGTCACTGATGTGGAAAAAACTTACTTTTCGCAGCCTTGTTTTTTAGAGTTGATGCGAGGGGCGAAGGTGCGGGCGAAGTTGCTAGTGCCGATCGTAGTTCAAGACGAATTGTGGGGGCTACTAATTGCCCACCAGTGTAGTGTGTGCGAGTGGGAAGAAAGCAAAAAAACATTTTTGCGGCAAATAGCAGAACATTTGGCGATCGCCATTTACCAAGCCGAACTTTATGCAGAAGTCCAGCAGCAAAAGTGTACCTCAGAACAGCGCGTCATAGAGCGAACCCAAGAACTGCGCGATGCACTGGCCGCCGCCCAGTCTGCTAGCCTCGCCAAGAGCGAATTTTTGGCAGCTATGAGCCACGAATTGCGCACTCCCCTCACCTGCGTCATCGGCATTTCCGACACGCTGCTGCGGTGGTCTTACGGCAAAGTTGGCGCGAAAGAAGTGCCGATACAAAAACAGCGCCAGTACCTGCAAACTATCCGGGACAGCGGTGACCACTTATTAGAATTAATTAACGATATTTTAGATTTATCGCAAGTAGAAGCGGGAAAAGGTGTATTAAAACTTAGTGAATTTTCAATTTCTAAATTAGCTTCTCAGAGCCTGCACGCCCTCAAAGAAAAAGCTCTAGCTAAAGGCGTGGAACTCGTGCAAGAACAGCGGATCAAACAAGAATGCGATCGCTTCACCGCAGACCCGCGCCGTTTGAGACAAATCCTCTTCAATCTTTTAGGAAATGCGATTAAATTTACTCCCGAAGGCGGGCGAGTCATCCTGCGAGTTTGGATAACAGAAGATAAAAATCGAACGCCGGCAGTGCGGCAGCCCGGTACTGCACCAGCAGGTAGCACCGCAGTGTTTCAAATCAAAGATACCGGCATTGGAATACCAGAAAATCAGCGATCGCTCTTGTTTCAAAAATTTCAGCAGTTAGATTCTCCCTACCGCCGCGAATACGGTGGCACAGGTTTGGGATTAGCATTAACTAAACAGTTAGTAGAACTTCATGGCGGCGCGATCGAAGTCAACTCTACAGTTGATGTCGGCTCAACTTTTACTGTTTTCATACCCATCCAAACTAAAAGCAAAGATGAATCCACAAAATTCAAATATGAAAAATCGAATTCATCTTTACCGCTGCATTCTTCCTCCTTGCGGGGCAGCCTCGTCCTCGTCGAAGAAGATGAAGAAACTGCCATGCTGATTTGCGATATCCTGACAGCAGCAGGACTGCAAGTAGTGTGGATGATTGAAGGTTCGGCGGCTGTGGAACAAATTGAACTTTTGCAGCCGAATGCTGTGATTGTCAATATGCGTTTACCTGGGATGAATGGCTGCGAAATAATTCAGCAACTGCGCCAAAAACCCGCTACTAAAAATATCAAAATTTTGGCTTTAAGTGCTCAGGAAATTCCCGCCGATCAGATATCTTTCGTGACAGCGGGAGCTAACGATTGTTTGGCTAAACCGATTCACCCCCAGCAATTGCTTGACAAAATTCTTTCTTTGATGGCCGGGATTGGTAATGGATAATTGGGCGAAGCGAAGCGGAGGGATGGGGCATGGGGAATTGGGCATGGGGCATTGGGCATGGGGCATGGGCATTGGGCATTGGGCATGGGGCATGGGGCATTGGGCATTGGGCATGGGGCATGGGGCATGGGGCATTGGGCATTGGGCATGGGGCATTGGCCAAACAGGTCATTGGGCATTGGGCATGGGGCATTGGCCAAACAGGTCATTGGGCATTGGGCATTGGCCAAACAGGTCATTGGGCATTGGCCAAACAGGTCATTGGGCATGGGGCATTTAATATAATTGAGTTTTTGAGGTAATTATGGGAAGACCTGATTTTGAGGAATTAGAGGTTTATAAGTTGGCGGAAAGTTTGGCGAATCAGATTTGGGACATTGTTAAAAAATGGGATTATTTCACAAAAGATACGATGGGCAAACAGATCGTTCGGTCTGCTGATAGTGTCTGTGCTAATATTGCTGAAGGAAGAGGTCGTTATAATGACCAAGATAATCGGCGTTTTGTAAAAATTGCGAGAGGCTCTTTGTACGAAACCGTAAACTGGTTAAGATTAGCGTATGCTAGACAACTTATCACAAGCGAAGAAGTAAGCAAATTTAAACCAATTGTCGATAAATTACTACCAAAACTTAACGCTTATTTGAGTTCAATAGGGCACAGGGAATAAATTACAAAAAGCCCGATGCCCCAATGCCCGATGCCCGATGCCCGATGCCCCATGCCCCATCCCTCCGCTTCGCTTCGCCCAATGCCCAATTATCAATCCCCAATTACCCATGATTAATTGTCAAATTCCTACAGGATTAATTGTTTCTTGTCAAGCACCTGCTGACTCGCCCCTACACGATCCGATCGTGATTGCGGCAATGGCTCGCACCGCTGTGAATCGAGGAGCGGCGGGTGTGCGGATTGACACTCCGGCTCACATTATGGCGGTGCGAAAACAGGTATCGGCTCCTATAATTGGCATTTGGAAGCAGCAATTACCGGGATGCGAGATTTACATTACTCCTCGCTTTGAAGACGCGCGGGCGATCGCACTTGCAGGAGCTGATATCATCGCCATTGACGCGACTCTGCGAAATCGTCCTGCTGGCGAAGACTTAAAAACGTTAATCGATCGCATTCACAACGAATTAGGGAAATTAGTCATGGCGGATGTAGATACCATAGAAGCTGCGATCGTGGCTGCCGAAGCTGGTGCAGATACTGTCGGAACTACTCTTTTTGGCTACACTCCCCAAACTGAAAGTTTTTCGCCGCCCGGATTTGATTTGCTGGCCCAAATGGTAGAAAAGCTTGAGGTTCCCGTTATCTGCGAAGGCGGGATTTCTGCGCCGGAAATGGCTAAAAAAGCATTGGATTTAGGAGCGGCGGCTGTAGTTGTCGGCGCAGATATTACTGGAATTGATATTAAGGTGACAGCCTATACGTCACTGATTGGGAAGTAAGAAGGCAGAAGGCAGAAAGCAGGAGAAATATTTGGCTGGGGATTTAAATCGCTTCTCGGCTGAATTTTTATAAAAAATTCATATTTAAGATCTAGATGAATTGAACTATCTGGCTGATTTGTCTGCCAATCGGCAGAATTTATCTATGTCACTAAACAGTGACAATTTATAGTGGCTGCATCCTCCGCTAAATAATCCGGATGGGAATCAGATATGGCTGTTAATTGCATAAAAGAGCAGATTAATTCATATGGCTAGCGATTTTTCTTTTAACTCTAAAGTCCGATTAAACAAAAATACCTCGGACAATCCTGGACAGCAACGCGGTCGATCGTTCCAAGTGATGATTTTTATGCTCATCGTCACTACCTTGGTAGCGATGCCGATCTTTCGTCTAGCCGAATTGCAACTGGTACAAGGAGACTACAACCGACAGCGGGCGGAAAATAACCGCATTCGCCCTGTGTCAGTCGCAGCCACTCGCGGTCAAATTGTAGACCGCACCGGCCAAGTTTTTGCAGCCAACCGCGTATCTCGATCGGTCTATTTGTGGCCAAAAGAGCGATCGACCAAAGACTGGCAAGAAGTCGCCGCTACACTAGGCCCGATCGTCAAAGTGCCTGCGACCGAAATTATCAAAAAAATCGATGGAGCGGGCTACAAATCAGCCCTACCAGTGCGAATTAGTAAGGATATCGATGTCGGTACTTTCGTCGCTTTGGGAGAACAAGCTAATACTTTGCGGGGAGTTGAAATTCGTGCAGAATCGAGCCGAGACAATCCCAACCAGGAATTAGCAGCTCACCTTTTGGGATACGTCGGCGAAGCTAGCTTAGATCAATTAAAAGCTAATCCTACATATCCGATGGGCATGATCGTCGGTCAAATGGGAGTTGAAAAATTAGTTAATCCAACTTTAGAAGGCGTTTGGGGAAACCGTTTGATCGAGGTGAATGCTAAGGGCGAGGAAATCCAAGACTTAGGCGTAAAAGAGCCTATTCCCGGCAAACCCGTGCAGCTAACTTTAGATTTAGATATGCAAAAAACTGCGGAAAAAGCTTTGGGAAATCGCCTCGGTGCTGTTGTCGCAATCGACGTGAAAACTGGAGCGCTTTTAACAATGGGTAGTTGGCCGACATTTGACCCCAATATTTTCACCCGCAAGGTGACGCAAAAAGAATGGGATCGACTCCAAGGGCCAGACAAACCATTTTTAAATCGGGCAGTTCAAGGCTATCCAGTCGGCAGCACTTTTAAGATTGTAACTTCTGTAGCCGGGATGGAATCGGGCAAGTTTTCTCCTGACTCGACTTTAGTATCATCTTCTTCAATTAATATCGGCGGTATATCTTTCAACGAACACGGCGCCGGTTACGGTGTCATCGGTTTCCGCGATGCTTTAGCCTACAGCAGCAATACATTTTTCTATCAAGTAGGCATGGCAGCCGGGCCGGAAGAAATGGCGAAATGGGCCAAAAAAATGGGCATTGGCGGTACTATTAATTTAGAGCTTTTGGGGTTGGACGCCGCCAATCACGGTCAAGTTCCGATACCAGCAGAGAAACAAAAAATGTATGGGGAAGATTGGTACGTTGGCGATACAGTAACAATGGCGATCGGTCAGGGTTTGGTACTTTGCACTCCCCTAGAATTGGCAGTCATGGTGTCAAATATTGCCAACGGTGGTTGGCGAGTGCAGCCGCATTTGTTGGCTTCTCAAACCAATACACCGATCACTCAAAAAATCAAAACTGGTATTAAACCGGCTACTTTAAATGTGATTAAACAAGGATTGATTGACGTGGTGAAAAAAGGTACAGGCCGCGCGATGAATGACGGTACTATTCCTTTGAGTGCTGGTAAGACTGGGACGGTGGAAATGCCCGGACATCCTGACAATTCGATGTATGTAGGTTTTGCTCCGGCTGACAAACCGGAAATTGCGATCGCAGTTATTGTCGAAGGCGGCGGATTTGGTGCTGTATCAGCGGCACCAATTGCTCACGAGGTATTTAGAACCTATTTTCAAAAGCAGGGTTTTAAACCTACGAATAAGCCTTTCTAGTCATGAGTTAATTGTTGACTGTTTGACTGTTCATATTTGGTTGTATATGGTGCGCGATGCGCACCTTTTTGCTGTCAGTGCGATCAAAAGTTTTCCGCTACCAATTGTCTCACTTCCAAGGTCGATAAATTCATCATTTGCGCCACCTGTTCCAGATTCATTCCAGAATTTAAAAGTTGAGTTAAGAGCGATCGCAAAGCTGACTCCGCCGCCAGCCGTGCTTGCTCCGATTGTTGAAAGGCTGACTCCGCCGCCAGCCGTGCTTGCTGTTCTTCCTTGTGAGTCTTCAAAAACTCACCAGTTTCAGGAACTCTAAACCTCAATTCTCCTGAAATTAGATGCAATTCCAGTCCCAGAACCTCACTGAACAACCACAGCGTATCGAAAGCAATATTGTTAGCTGGAATCGGCTCATACTGATTATTTACTAAACGTACTCCCTGTAAAATTGGATTCAGATAATCTCCCGAAGGATCGTACTGAAAATATTCCCTCACTCCCAAAGCTCGATAAATTTCCGGTTTAGTTTCTTGGTCTTTCGTCTGAGTTGTTGCCGAAGTAATCTCTAACACAAAATCTGGAGTAATTCCCCCTTCTTCCCAAACTTTATAATTATCTCTTTTCCGTTTTACTACTCCAAACACCACATAAAAATCTGGCGCCACCACCGCCTGGTTGTTCCCTTCTTCATAATAGATGAAAGAATTCGCTGACACGTAAACATCAGAACGCCCTTGAAAGTAAAGGTTCGCAGCTTCTACAGTATAAGTCATGTAATCGGGCGTGATATCGCTTTCAGCCATCGGCTCTCCGTCGCTGCTGGGATATTTAATTTCTACTTGTTCGACTTGAGTTAAAATTGTCATTTTTCAATTTTCCTCAATTTTAATTAATTTAATCTTCGGTAAATCAGCCTTTTCAGGTTCGTAGTAAGGACTTCAGTCCTCTCTCATTTGATGAGGACTTCAGTCTTCACTACAAGCCTACAAAATTAGATTTTGCGTCCTGGAATTTTCTGCCAATGTGACTATTGGCAGATACAGAAAATTTAAACTTTATTAATTCCTCTTTCTAAAATAATCATTTCCGAGCCAACAACCGGACTTCTAGCTATTAACTTTCCTTGCAGATTCGCAATTTGTAACTTGCTGAAATCGAGCGAGTTAGCTTCTTTCCACATTTGATTCGCAAGCTGATTTTGCTCTACTTCGCTGAGTTTGTACCAATCTTCAGCGACTTTGACCGTCAAAAGCCCGATCGAGAAATCAGCTTGAACAGACTTAACTAAACCGCCGCCCAGGCGATTCGTAATGTCAGCAACTTGAGTTTGAATCGCAGCAATCAGAGACTGTTCCGGCGTCAGGGGTGGCGGGATGATTTCTACCGATTGCGGTTTTTCTGGTGCTACTAAATCGGGCAACTTGCTTTTGAATTTAGCGGATGTTGGCTGAGAATTTGCGATCGCATCTGACGAGTTCGGCGTTTTCGGCACCACAAAATCGCCAAACGTTGACGGCGACTGCTGCGCTGCCGGAAAAGGCACTTTTGCTACTCTCTCCGGCGGTTTTGCCGAGAAACTGTTGAGAGTTAAACCGACTGCAACGATTAGAATTGCGGCTAATCCGGCGTTTAAAATTGGATCTGACAGCTTAGCATTCGCAGATGCCGGCAAGAGCGATCGCACTAAACGCACAATACTTTGCCAAAGTACAACGACTTTCTCTAAAAAACCGTCGCCTGCGGGTTTTGATACATACTTTTTATCGGATTTTACAGCAACTTCTGGCGGGGGAACGCTGTTTACTTGGGCAGCAACAGCCGGAGGAGTTACTGTTACTGAGTTAGAAGCGGTGGGTGCGATCGGCTTTTGGGCCTGCAACGGAGGTTCTGCTGTTAAATTTTTCCCCTTTTTTCTCAAATTCCCAATCGAGACAATCAAAGCTTTGATTTTCTGATTTGTGGAAACAGCGCTGCTGGCATTTTGAGCTTGGCTGCGAGTCGCGGCCGACTTTTTCGGCGACTCAACCTCCGGTTTTGGAGATTGAGACGGTTCTGGAGTTGGTTGATTTAGTGGTTTTTCTGACATTTTCTCTGCCTTGGGGCGGTGCAAATATATCTAAACACGATAAATTTTAGTTGAGCCATCCCAGCCTTAATTTATCATTTCATTAGTTGTAACTGAATCAAAATGAGCATCAAACGCCGTCACTTTCTATTTTTAGGCAGTCTCAGCAGCTTAGGTTTTGCCGGAGTCTCGAAAATGCTTCAGCTTCGGACTTCCTGGGGTACAGACGCCAATGCTGCTGAGCCTTCTAATCTTGAGGCGCAAAGGGCGATCGTCCAATTGCCAGCCTCACCGCCTATTTTACGCTTTATTTCGGTTGCCGACACCGGTACCGGGGCCAAAGGTCAGTATGCTGTGGCTGAGGCGATGACCCAATATCACCGGGAAAATCCTTTTAATATTGCTGTTCTCGCCGGCGACAATATCTACAATAACGGCGAAATTGAACAAATTAATGCTGTTTTCGAGAAGCCTTATCAGCCATTATTGCAGCAAGGCGTAAAATTTTATGCTTGTCTGGGAAATCACGACATCCGCACTGCTAACGGCGACCCGCAAGTTAAATATGCGGCTTTTAATATGCAAGGTCGCTACTATACTTTTCGGCGCGATTCGGTACAGTTTTTTGCATTAGATACTAATGATAATGCTGATTGGAAAAATCAGCTTATTTGGCTGGAAAAAGAGTTGAGTCAGAGCATCGCACCTTGGAAAGTTGTGTTCGGTCACCACCAGATTTATTCCTCTGGCATCTACGGATTGAATCAACCTTTTATTAAGACTTTGACGCCTTTGTTTCAAAAGTACGGGGTGCAGCTTTATATCAACGGACACGAGCATAGTTACGAACGCACTCGCTCGATTAACGGTACGACTTATTTGATTTGCGGGGCCGGCGGTGGCACTCGTCCGGTGGGGCGTTCTGAGTGGACTGAATATTCTGCTAGTCGGCTGAGTTTTGCGACGTTTGATGTCTATGCAGACCGGATGTTTGTCAGTTCTATCGGTACTGACAAGCGGGTTTTTGACCGGGGAGTGATTGAAGTGCGATCGGCTTAATTCACATTATATTCAGAAGCCAACAAAATGAATAGGGGTTGTAGAGCCAATAAAACTGGTTTTGTTTTAGAAGCAACTGTAGAAGGTACGTTGAGAGGTCACGGATATCTCGAAATATGTCCCCAGTTGCCGAAAAAGCGCAAGCGAGATTGGCTCTTGCTCTCTACGGCAAATCCCAAGCGATATGCTAAACAGGTTTATATCGGTTCTAGCATTTACGAAACTGAAATAAATGTCGATTTTTATATTGTTGATGCCGCTTCGTTTCCTCTGGGTCTAATTGTTGAGTGCAAGTGGCAAGAAGATAAAGGTTCGGTTGATGAAAAGTATCCTTATCTCAATTTAAACATTAAAAGTTGCTATCGAGTCCCGACTATTGTAATCGTGGGCGGTGACGGTATGAGGCAAGGTTCGATCGACTGGTTCAAAAAACAAATTCCCGACAATCAAAATCTGTTGGGAGTTCACAAGCTCGAAGCTTTCATGACTTGGGCTAACAAACATCTCTAATCAGGCATTACCGATCGCGATCGCCCTTTTTACCTTCCCTACAGTTGCATTTTTTGAGGAAACTGCTATTATTTACCCTAACGCAGCATTCAAATATTTTTATTTTATTGAATTTAAAAAAATCGCCCTTTTTTTTGGGTTGAGGGGTTGACTGCGGCAGTTTTTGGAGGTATAATCTAATAATGCGAATACTGACAAGAATAAAATTTAAGTTACCACTTCTATTATCTAAATAATACCCCAAAAGTCCAGAGAAGTCAATAGGTAATAATTCCTTTTTTTTAGCCGATTTTTTAACCCAGTTTCTACATTTTTTTTGTTTGATAACGATAAATATACAAAAAAACCCGGTTTCCGAGGTAACAGGCTGCCGTACAAAATATATTTAGCCAGAGAGTTGGCAAAGAGTTTTTCTTGAAACTGAACTTATTAACAATTCCTTGACTGGGCCGCGCTTGCAACTCTTAGAGTTAATTCCCCTGGATGCTGATATTTCAATTAGTTTGGGGAACTGCTCTCTTGGAAAAGCTTGAGGAGCGCTGTAGATTTCTTTAATGAAATCGCAGTTAGAATTAGACAGCATAACTTTGACACCACGCTCGGCAAGTTCTCCAAAAACATCTCTTAGTTTAAGTTGTTCGGATTCTTTAAAATTATCTCGGCTGTAAGCAGTGAAGTTACTTGTGGCACTGATCGGATGGTAAGGTGGATCAAAATAAACAAAGTCTTCGCTGCTTGTAGCAAAATCCAAAATTCGATCGAATTTTCTCACTTCTATTTGAGCGGGCGCGATTAGAGATGAGACCGATCGCAATAAATCTGCTTGACAAATGTTAGGATTTTTGTATCTGCCCATCGGAACATTAAATTGACCTTTGGAGTTTTCTCTGTAGAGGCCGTTGTAACAAGTTTTATTTAGGTAGATCAGCCGTGCTGCTTTTTCTGTATCTGTGTTGTAGGAGCGCGATCGCACGGAGTAATAATATTCTTTATTGTCCTTGCTGTGTTCTGAGGCGTGCTCTAACAAAAGCTCAATCAGATCCTCCACTTGATCCCTGACACAGCGATAAGCATTAATCAACTCAGGATTAATATCTGTTAACACAGCTTGCAAAAAAGGGTGCTGCTGTGCTAAGTAAAAAAATACAGCTCCGCCGCCCAAAAAAGGCTCGTAGTAAGTGGTGAACTTTTCAGGAAAACTAGGTTGATATTGTCCAATCAACCTAGTTTTGCCTCCAGCCCATTTCAGAAAGGGACGTGGCAAGATGGAAGAAGGTGCGGAAGCAGACATTTATCTATAAATAACGGCCCTATCATATTTATCACAACTACAACTGAATACAAATACTTCTCAAGTTCTCACGCCCCGTTAGGGTTCCGGGATTGAACAGACTGCGACCCGATCGCTCTTGGAAAAGTTTTCGTTAGAATTATATATGTTAGCATCGCCCTTGCAGAATGCCCGATCGCCCGATCGGGAGATTTAGCTCCGGCTGTGCCAAAATTGTCTAAATCGCTCACAAGTGTTACCAGTCAAAGATCGAGCTGTAACACTTTACCCCACCTGTGCTCATGCAAGATTTCATTAATAACATCTCTCGCTACCCTCGTTTTTTGATTACTGTCTGTCTCGGAATCTTCTTTTTCCTGTTCGAGCGACTCAGACCTCTGCTCGATCGACCGGCAACTGCGATCGCCCTGATTACTTCGATTGTAGCGACTTTTGTCTTTCTAACTTTTACACTGCGCGCCATGTTAGGTCTGAGTCCGGTTTAAAGGCAAAATTTCTGCCCCAAAAAACCGGCTTACTCTGACAAACTGTGGCCCACAAACAAGGCAGGCAGAGGGTTTAGGAAAGTTGCCGCTGCTGAGTTTTAGTTGAAACACTAACCCCCGAAATCAGTGCAACTCTTCCGTGCGATCGCACACGCCGGCAATAGTTGCTGCGATAGATTGGAAGAGGAAGAAAGTTACCCTAGTTATGTGAGCGCTCCTCAACCTTGGCGCAAGCAAACATTACCGCAGTGCAGCACAAGCGTTTCTGACTATCAACACAACAGGGGAAATACTGCATCTCTGTTTCCCCGATTTCCGACTTAATCCTTAGGAAGCGGCACACCCCGCCCCGCTTTCCTCTCCCGTTAACCTGACGGTATCACGAGAGTTTCCAGCGGACAAGACCAATGAAATTTGAACATATCTATCAATTTTTTCAAGACCCCCCTCCTGTTTATCTAAACAAGGAGCTAGCAGTGTGCTACATCCTCTCGGTGTTATTGCGCGGAGATTCCTACGGTACAGAACTCATCGGACAACTAGAGCGGGAATTCCCCATCTACCGACTTTCTGATACCGTCCTCTACAGCGCTCTGAAATTCCTGGAAGATGAAGCCGTAATCACCGGTTACTGGAAAAAAGTAGAAGGACGCGGCCGCCCCCGCCGGATGTATCAAATCCTCCCGGAGTGGCGGCACCAAGCTCAAGACCTGGCTCGTCTGTGGCACGAGTACATCGGTCAGGGAAACAGCGCATCTGGCCGTCGCCCCCGCGCCTTAGAAACTGGTCACACGGGTTAGCCGGCGTTGGAATCGGATGCCTAAACCCTTGAAATGCTGGCGCTACTAGCAAAGCGAATTGTCGGATTGCCTTCGCTTTGCCAGCCTCGCCGCATAGCGATTAGAGCTACACTACGTCAGGACTTACGCAGGGTCAATTAAGAATTTGGTGATGGGGAGATCTCGGAATTTGGTGATGGGGAGAAAAACGCCTTGCTACAAAGCTTTCTGCGAATTTTGTGAAAAAAGTGTCTGCGTAAGTCCTCGATCGCTTTCATCAGTAAACTTATGTAAAGTAATAGTAGATAATTTCACTTACAAAAACTTCTACCGATGGATACTACTGTTCTTTCTTCAACCTTTGTGATGACGCTGCTGCTGGCTGTAGGCTTGTTTTTCTTCATCAAGGCCTCAGTCAAAGATCGCATCGAACAGGTCAAGCTTGCTTCCGAGAGCGCCCAAGAGTCACTGTTAACCCAGCTACAAGAGTATTTTGCTGCTAGGGCTTACCGAGTTGCAGCCGTTGATGCCCCCAACTATAAAGTCACCTTTGAGGGTGTTGTGCGGCCGAGTTGGTTTTTAGCTATCTTTTTAACCCTGTTGAGTGCAGGGGGGGCTCTCTGCTTGGGACTGGTTTTGGGGATGCTAGTACCGCAGCAAGGTCAAATTTTCCTAGGTTTGGTACTGCTGTCGCCGCTGACGGGGATATTTTACTGGAAAAAAGCTGGACGTTCCGAGCAAGTCCTTCTCAAACTCGAATCAGTTGCTGACTCGGAAGGCCCAACTAAAAGCTTTGTTACTGTCAGAGCTCACCGGGATGAACTAGCAACTATGCAAAAAGCTTTAAATTTGAAACCGCTGGAAGATTAAAAGTTTGGCGCGGAACGTTTTTTGATATGCTAGATGGCGTGATTCGACTTCGAGCCGACAAACGGATTGCTGCTTGCAGCTCTCTCGTTGGCCCGAAAGTTCGATCGACTGGCACAGTCAAACGATTTTAGATTGTTAGATTTGAAATTTATTCTACAGATGAATCTGGGAGCTTTAATTTTCGTCTAAAATTTTGGGCAGATCCCTCAGAAGCGTCGCGGCTTGTATCCGTTTTTGGGCAGATTCAAAAAAAACCATTATCCTGAGAGTGCCAATTGTGCCGATCGCCCGCTGCGGTGATCTATCCTGTTGCGATGGCTCCTTATACCCTAACTTCCCAAGGATTTTTCGCGTAAATTTCAGTTGGCACTCTCCAGACAATGAGAACTCTGGCGCTTTTGTTAAAAGAGTTAGAAAAACATTGCTGTCAATGTTTTGAGCTCAACATTTTGAGCTATGCGCGACTGGCCGACACCACAGGAATTTTTTCTGCGGTTGCTTCCAGCATCACCTTTAAGCTAGGAAACAAGAAATGGTTCTCTTCTACGTATTGGGCTCCAAATAAACCTTTTTCAGCCCAGAAGTATCTGTCGGTGGTATGCTCGTTACGCTTGACCAACAGTAAAGCTGGGGGAGCAATGCCTTCGGCATGGATGAACTTGCGAGCCGCTGTTACGGGTTTATCTTCGCCGCTCTCGATGCTATATTGAGGCACACACTCTAAAATTCTGCGTCCTTCTTGTCGGCGGCGACTTTTGCGTTTGCGTCTCCTGGCCAATTTCTTTACCTCCTCTGTGAGCAGACAGTGTGAGTAGACAGTATGAGCAGACAGGTTTTGACATACTCCCCAGCCATAAAAACATGGGGATTCTGGATTCAAACAGCTTTCCTCAAGCACAGCTTGTCTGATATTGCCGAGCATCCTAGGTTGATGCGCCAACCTAAATTTGAGATTTTTTGGATCATAGAGTTGAGACCGAATTTTTAGATCTGGCGACTCAACAATATATGATTAAATCATCAAAGCCGTTCCGAATCGGACGGGGCTTTAGAACCAATTTTTAGGTAATCATAGCTACCAAATCCGAGGCCAGTATATCTCTTCTAGCTCAAAATTTCAACTGTTTTTAATATATCGACATAATCTTAATATTCGTGCCGATCGACAAAAGTGTAGCGGTTGTGCTAATGTGAGCCGCAAGTTCCGGCATCAGCCCAGCTTGAGAATCTGTGGAAACTAGGCAGACGGGGGTTTGAGGCAATTTGTGTTAATGAAAGCCGAATGCTTAGAACCGAGCAGCCTGCCATCAAAGCGCAGACACCAGAAATTTAGAAGTCTCCGATCTGTAATCGGCGACTGAGCAGTTGTAATTTACTGAAAATTCCGTTAAAGATCTTAATGTCGCGCTCATGTTAATGCCAGCCAGTTCAGAATTTGTCAAGCTTTGTCGATCGCAGGTGGCGATCGCCGTCAGTTTAGGCGCGACATTCAGCGCGGTATACCTGACACAAGAGCTGGTATCCGGCAGCGAGGCAAAGTTAGTGCCGATCGCAGTTTACCCAGACACCTCAGTCGAACCAGAAAATCAGGAGTTGAGGCTCGAATCGGCTCCAAGCTCGACAGTGAAACCGATGTCGCGGCGGCTGGCTGCGCCGGCTCAGTCTGTGGAAGCATCAACCGTAGAGGCGATCGCGCCAGAGCCACTTCCAGGTTTTGAAAACAGTTCCAATCAGTGCCAAGGCCCGGAAAATGTCTGGCAGCAACGGAAGCAAATTGTGACGCCTCTGATACACGAGGGATCTGTCATGGGACTCCTGGTCAGCGGTAGGGAAGACAGGGCTTGGAACGAGCGAGAAGAGGCTCAGATGCAACAAATTGCTCGCACCTTGGCGCTTGCCTGTATTTTAGACCAGCGATCGCAGTGGATGCAGCAGGAATTGGGATCTTCTCGGCAAATCCAGGCTCAGGTTTATGACACGATGCACAATTTGCTGCACCAGTTCAAAAGTCCGCTGACAGCGTTGCGAACTTTTGGCAAACTGTTAGCGCGCAGGCTGGTACCAGAAGACAAAAACCGCAATGTGGCTTTTAGTATTGTCCGAGAGAGCGATCGGCTGCAAGAATTGCTCGGCCAGTTCGATCGCACAGTAGACACCGGCGAAGCAAATCTCAGACTCCCATCAGGCACTTCAGAAACAGCAACTTCCAATATGGAATTAATCCAGCATTCTCCTCTGTCGCTGTTACCGGTGGCCAATTTGGACGAATCCTGTTTTGTGGGATTCGTCTTAAAACCACTGTTAATTTCCGCATCTGCGATCGCATCCGAAAGGCATCTGTCATTACTAGCCGACATACCCACGGACTTGCCACCAGTCTGGGCGAATGATCGAGCTTTGCGCGAAGTTTTGAGCAACTTAATTGACAATGCCTTGAAATATACCCCCGCCGGCCGCCAAATTTATATTAAAGTAAGCTACGACGCGAACCACCGCCCCTTACCTGCCATAGCAGTTGCAGTCAGCGACACAGGTTCCGGCATTCCCCCCCAGGATTTAGATCACTTATTTGAGCGGCACTACCGGGGAGAAAAAGCCCAGACAGAAATTCCCGGCACAGGATTGGGTTTGGCTATAGCCCGCGATTTAGTCCGCCAAATGCAAGGAGAAATCCAAGTATTTTCCCCAGTAAATCAGGAATGGCTGCCATCTAGTACAGCTCATTTATATCCAGCAGATCGCGGCACTACATTTGTCGTTTGGCTGCCGGTGAAGAAGGAAGAATGAAGAAGTCTGATGATGGAAGTCGGAAGAAGATCTACACAGCAAGCTTGAGCGCGAACCCTATTTTACGTAAAATCAGGTGGATTTACTTGACATCAGTGTCAAACAAGAATGCAAATCTAAACCCCTCTTCTCAAGCATGATATTCATCAGTTATTGCCAATATAAAATATAAAATATAAAATATAAAATATAAAATATAAAGAAGTCTAAAAAACTCTATTGTTGGGAGACAACTTTTATGAAGCATCTGCCTTTATCCGAAAAAATTTCCAAGTTTTCAACTTTTTTGCCACTTCTCAAAAAACACTTTTTTACTGTACCATTTTTAGTTATTTTCAACACTCTCACTGTCCTAATTTTGGGCGGGCTGAGCCTATACGCCAAACTCAACAACCAGGGAGATGGAGTTGAACGCCTTTTTAGTGATCCTTTTAATTCTTGGTTCCCTTACGAAGGCCTTTTCACCGGAATTTCCGAAATCCTCTGGTGCATCCCAGTCGCAATTTGTGCATTTACATTCGGAGTGCTGCGTCAAAAAGAGCCGCGCAGTCGATCGGCAATATTCTTATTTTTTAGCGCTGTACTGCTGGGAGTCTTTTTCCTGGATGACAGGTTTCGGATGACGTTGATTCTTTTTCAGTTGGGAATATCTAAGAAATTAATTTATTTGTGTTATGGTAGTGGTGTTTTTTTATACGGAATAAATTTTTGGCGATACATCAAAACCACTCCTTACCTGCCATTAGTCGCCGCATTCCTCTTGTTTGCTATCTCGCGGTTTGAGGATATTATAGACACTCAAAGTCTAGGAGTACACGCCATGTTAGAAGATGGCACTAAGTTATTAGCTCTTCTGAATTTAGCCATGTATTTTTGGCACGTATGTCATCAAGCAATTTGGCAGTATTTGCAGCAGAGGGAAAAACCTTAAGTCAGTTGGCAGTTGACAGTTGGCAGTTGACAGTTGGCAGTTGGCAGTTGACAGTTGACAGTTGACAGTTGACAGTTGACAGTTGACATTAGTTAGATGGAAAAATCAAGAAATAAGCAAGATAAGCTAATTAGCAATTACCGATTACCGATTACCGATTACCGATTACCGATTACCGATTACCGATTACCGATTACCGATTACCGATTACCGATTACCAAGGATTGCCAATCATGGTGAAGGCGGCCCAATAATAGGGATGGGAAAGGATTCGATCGCCCCGCGCGGCAATTTCTGGAGGCAAAATTAGAGGCAAAGAAAGTCCTTCGACTCGCAGCAGCCCGTCTTGAATCCGCACGCGCCCCCGCAGCATCTCCAACTGCGCTTGCCGCAAAGCCTCGGCTTTAATAGTCACATTGCCCTCGCGTCTGGGGGCCCGCAACTGCCGGTAAAACCCCGTCATCAGCCCCAAAGTTCCCTCATCGCTGACTTCCCACAAACTCGCCAAAGCCGATCGCGCACCGCTAGCTACCGCCAAACCCGCAAACCCCAACTCCGCCTCTGCGTCGCCCAAAGCGGTACTACACGCGCTTAAAACTAAGAGATTCACTGGCGGTTCATTCCATCGCAACTGCCGCATTTCAGTGATTAGTAATTTAGTATCCCACAATTGAATGTAAGAATTGCTTGGTTGCCCAGGCTGGAATTGGCTGTGAGTGGCTAGGTGAATGATGCCAAAAGGTCGATTTGCCCGCTGATCTTGCAAATTTCTGAGGGTAAAATCTTGATTCAAAAATGATTTTCCGCGATCGGGCGGCGCGATCGACTCTAACTCCACCGGTACCGCCGGTAATGGCGCTTTATCTTCAAATACCGATGCGCCCATCGCCAACACTTCGTCGTCAGCAATATTGTCGTAGCGGGTATCCGTCAAACTCAGACTGGGGATCACACTAATGCTGTATTTTTCTATTAAAAATTCTTTGCCGTCGTGAAGGGCAGCAAACGGCAAGCTTCGCAAACCTGCTGCCGGAATTACAATTAAATTTTCAATCTTTAAAGCTGTTAATTCTGGGGCTATTGGCGCAATTAACCACCGATAAAGTTTTTGAGCAGAATCTAAATAACTGATACTATTTCTTCTTCTGGGATTAGTTATTTCGGTTTGCAGGAATTCGGCTAGTTGCAACACCTGCCAGCGCGTTGTTGCTGGAACTAAAATGCGCATCGGTTGAGCATTGGCTGTGACTAATACTAATTCTAAATGCTCCCCGTTAGGAACATCTGAAGTTTCTTTACCAGCAGGTGGCAAGCTCTCCCCCAACTTTTTTTCTAAGGGGCTAGGGGGCTGCGATGTGAGGTTTTTGAGTACAGGCAATAGATTAGATAAATCCCGACTTGCTACCAGCACTCCTCCATTTTCTTTGGCGGCGGCTGCATCGGCTCCGCTGACCCAATTCATATAAATAATTGCCGATTTGACGCTGGTAATTTGTTCGTTTTTGCGAAGAATTTCGTAAATTACGGACATATTAGTGATCGGGGTTCTGGTGGCCAATTTTAGATGTTTTTCGTACTCGCGAGTGAATGTTTTTTCAAAGGCTAAAACTTCAGAGCCTGCCGGATCGTATTTGCGAGAAGGAGCGAAATTATCCGGGCTAATTGGGGAATTTTTGTCTCGATTTGGCGATCGCAATTCTACTTGCAAAGATGCAGGAAATGACGGCGCACGAGGAGGAGTTGGTGCGGGAGTTGGTGCGGGAGTTGGTGCGGGAGTTGGTGCGGGAGTTGGTGCGGGAGTTGGTGCGGGAATTGGTGCGGGAGTTGGTGCGGGAGTTGGTGTGATTATGGAAATCAGATTTGGTAAACTTCCTTGGGTGTAAGTTTGCCCAAATGCAAGACTGGAGAAAATGGTGTTTCCCTCACCAGCATTAATGCTTCCCTTTGTTCCATTGTCGATCGCGCCGCCAACTACAAAGGGTAGATCAATACCGCCTCCGTGCCGAATTGCGATCGCGCCGCTTCCCGCACCTCCGGCAGTAGAAATACTGCTGGAAAGATTCCCGGATATATCATCGTTGAAAACATTGTTCGATCGAAACAAACCGAGAGTTGTCACATCAACGTTGCCACCTGTGCCGCCTTGCTTGCCACCTCTAGCGTCGATCGATCCCAACTGAATGTTACCAGTCGCTCTCAGGGATACATCCCCGCCGTTGCCCTTGGAAGTGCCGCGGGAGTTGAGATCGAGAGCGGCAATTCCGGCTTGCGAGGTGACAGTAATATTGCCGCCGATCGCCCCCGAAGCATTCAAAGCGCCCGCAGTTAAAGAGCCGGCCTTGCTGTTGAGTGCGATCGCGCCACCTGTTCCCGTTACTGATGAGGAGTCGATCGCGCCCGCAACCACAGTATTCCCCTCAACCTGAATGCTTCCGCCGTTGGAGGTAATATTGCGAGTCCGAATCTCGCGAGTTGCTTGCAGATTCACGCTGCCGCCATCCGTTTTGAAATTACCCTCTAACAGGACATTTCCTGCCTTGAGATGGGCTACCAAAGCAGCCGTCGTATCCCCCCGAAGAGTAGCAGAATTTCGCGCGTTTATGGTCAAACTACGCACTGCAATTGTTGAAGCAGCCGTCACATTAACAGCGTCAGCCGAGAGCAGGCCCAACCTCTGAGTTTGACCGATGGGGCCCCGAAAATTAATATTACCGCCAGCGCGCAGGGTCAAATTATTGGCGCGGCCCTGGATGCTGTCGAGGGTATTGGCAAAAGTGATATTGCCGGTACTGGTGGCTAGGGTGGCGCTGCGATCGACTGTGACGGCACTGTTGAAAGTGATGTTGCCGGCTGTCGCGATCGCACTGAATAGCTCGGTACTGCGGCCGTTGACAATCAAACTAGCTAGGGGTGTAGCTTGACCGACTGTACCGCCGAACCGCACTCGCTGAGCGTCAAGTCTCAGGGCGTGAGATCCGTCTAGGCTGCCGGAAAACAGAATATTGCCCCTAGCTTGAGTGCTGAAAGCTGCATCAGCAATCAGGGACAGGTTGCCTGTAAAAGTGAGATCTGCGCCGGATGTGGCAATGTTCGCGCCGATCGCACTTTGGGGCGCGTCAAGAGTCAAACTAGCGCTGCCGGTGGTTCTCAGGGGATGGTCGATCGCGATCGAGTTGCCTTGAAGTGTTAGCGGGCTGTTGAAGGTAATGGGTGCGACGATCGCGATCGGGCTGCTGTTGGCGCGCCCGATCGCGATCGAGCCGAAACCCCCCGCCAAAGCGCCGAGATCCGTGTACGTCAAGTCCAAAATGCCCAAAATATCGCCGGTGCCACCGATCCGAATTGCTCGGCTGTCGTTGGGTTGCAAGCGAATTGTTCCCCCCGCACTGCTGACGGAATTGTTGCCACCCCTGAAGTCAATGCCGTTAGCAGTGAGAGCGATGTTACCACCGTTCGCATTCAGCCGCCCCAGAGAGATGCTGCTGGCGAAAATGTTGATGTTGCCGCCTTGAGTCTCGATTAAATCGTTGGGATCATTGACAAAAAACACTCCGCCTGATCTAAATGTTACGCTGTCTCCGGTTCTCGCTTGCAGTGAAAGTTGGTTATCGGGCAAGTCTTGGACGGTGATCTCGCCGGGGGTGTCTAGAACCACGTTGCTACCCGCCGCCATCTGTTCCAACTGCACTTCTGAGATCGTCGATGTGTCAGATGGTTCTGTTGTCGCTTGGAGTTCTCCGTCGGTCGATCGCGCGCTGGTGTCGTCATTACCGCTGACGATCGCAATATTTGCCGGATCGAGCCACAAACTGCCGATCGCCCCGTTAGTCGCGCGGGTATCGACCTCTCCTTGGAAAGTTAGAGCATTTTTGCCCGAAACTTCGACTGTGCCGCCGTTACCTGCGGCAGTGCCGCCGCGAGCAGTAATATTGCCGAAGAAGCGAGTTGTATTGTCTGACCAAATTACTGCTGTGCCACCGTTGCCGCGGTCGATCGCGTTTGCTGCGATCGTAGAATCAGGACTAACATAAGTCACCTGAGCATTTGGTACTGGTTCCATCCCCTGGAAACCGCCTCCGACGCGCACAACACCTCCGCCGTTAGTCCCGGAAGCATTGATATTGGCGCCGAACAGTCCGACTTTTTCGCCTAAAATATTGACTGCGCCGCCTGTTGGGCCAGAAGGGGCAAATACATTTACAGTACCGGAGACGATCGCACTTCCGGCATTTACCTGCACTTTTTGACCATCAGTCAGTACCAATTGACCTTGGGCGTTGGTTGTTAAACCTGTAGCTGAGGCTACTCCTGGGCCCGTCAGCAACTGAGGTAAAGCAGCCGGGGCGATTGCAGATTTTTCTGACGGCAAAAATGGAGTAATTTCTAAACTCAATAAATTCCCAACTTGACTGATGCGAACTGCATTTTGTCCGGGAACAGCAGCCACTGTAATTTGACCTGCTGGCGCGGATAATTCCCCAGTATTAATAACTGTTCCACCCAGCAAAGTTAAATTTTGACCGCTACCAACTGCTAAGTTTCCAGTATTGACAATTGTCCCGGTTTGTGAATTATTAAAATTAAATTGATTGGGATTTCCGAGCAAGGATTTATAATCATTAATTCCGGCAGAATTGAACCAACCATCGCCGAAACCGATACCTGTAGCAGTTGTGGCGAGAAAAGAACCAGGCACGTTTAATCTAGCATTTTGACCGAAAACAATTCCCGCCGGATTCATTAAGAATAAATTTGAGTTCCCGCCACTGACAGAAATCAGACCGTTAATGACGGAAATATTGCTGCCGGAAATCCGCCCTAAGATATTTTGAATATTTGGATTAGTTAGAAAGTTCCCGATTTGCCCTTCGCTGAGATTAAATTGGCGGAAGCTGTGAAAGAGATTTGCGCCGTTTCCTGACAGTTGTCCGCCACTAATGTTTAAGCGATTTTGCTCCTGATTGACAACAGTATTAGTGCCGTCATTCGCCGGAACTACAGATTGCGATCGCACTGCTAGCGGTAGCAGCCAAAAACCTAATGTCAAAATTAGAACAGAGCGAAAAAAATAAGTCATTAGTCATTAGTCATTAGTCGTCAGTCATTAGTCGTCAGTCGTCAGTCATTAGTCAGAGGGAAGTCAGAAAAGCCAATTCCCTATTGCCAATTCTAGTCTCTGGTACTTGAGATTTTGTTTGAGCTGTAATGTTCCGCGAAAGTGCCAGTAAACTTAAAAAGGTCGATCGAGGTTGCGCGCATGGGGCTTTTCTCCTGGGTGTGAATCTGCTGAGTTAGTCGATCGCACTTCCAAACCACCCATTACTAGAATATCGGAAATACGATGCAAATTTAATATTTATCTGTGGCAGGTGTCTTGACAAAGTGTTCGCTTTCGTCCTATAATTTGTAGACTGATTAGATGGAACAGCAGTCAACCCACGAAATAACTAGCTCCTCTGACCAAGTTATCTGACGAAGTTAACAACAAAATATTGATGCTTTTAGAGATCAACCATGCAAACTCAAACTTTCCCATTTTTAAATGAACAAGTAGTTGAGCATATCTTTGCATTAGGCGAACTGACTCGCGATGACAGACAGCGAATTCAGTCAATGTTATTAGATGAGTCGATCGGCGAAAATGAATTGAGGTTAATTGAAAAAGTCATGGAAGGCGTAGTCAAGGGAATACTAGACGTGCTTTATTAGTTGAAAACTTGCGCAGACTTATGTAAAAGTAGGGTGCGCGTTGCGCACCTTACTCTAATTTCAAATAAAATCGAAAATCACTCTAAAAATCATCATCTGAAGCCTCATCGGAGCTCTCATCGCTACGCACAAGTTCAGAAGGAGGCCTATCGCTACTCCAGGCCCACCACACAGCGCCACACCGACAGCGGTAAAATTCTTGCCACTTGCGGCGGTTGGACTCGGTGTATACTGGCGATCGACGATTAATCCAGACTTCATGGGCATCCGTGCAGCTAGCAGCGCACTTGGGACAGCAAAACTCAGTAGCGTGAACCGCCGCCGCAGTCCATTCAGGAGAATGTGGAGCAAAAGCTTCCATGTGTTAGAGTTTCTATCTAAACTGCTGGTAATTACGGCAAATCAAGGGTTGCTAAAGATCCGCAGAACTCGCAATCACATAAGCAACGACATAAATACGCTGTTGAGTGCGTAATTTATCTGCCAGTTATTTTTTTTGGCATTTGCCGTCCGATGAATAGTATAACTGATGTGGTGCAAGCCGTCGATCGGCATTCTCAACTATTTCAAGGACTAGGCTCATGTCTATTTACAACTTTATCTCATTTCTGGGCATATTTGGCTTATGTGCGATCGCCTGGATTTTCTCAGAAAACCGCCAAGTTCGTTATATACCTTGGCGCGTCATCATCTGGGGCATTGGCCTGCAATTAGTCTTAGGATTTTTAGTATTCCTGTTTCCCCCAACTCGCATCGCCCTAGAGTGGTTTACAGGCTTGCTCGATGGAGTATTCACCGCTGCTGACACCGGAGCGAGATTTGTATTCGGCACAAACATCGTACCAAAACCAGGTCAAGAGCCGCCAATTAATTTAGGATATATTTTCGCCTTTCGAGCTTTACCGACAGTAGTCTTTTTTTCCGGCCTCATGGCCTTACTGTACAACATCGGCGTAATTCAAATTGTCACCGAAGTTTTTGCCAAAATATTTTATAAGACAATGCGGTTGAGTGGCGCGGAAGCCCTCAGCGGCGCAGCCAATATTTTTGTAGGAATAGAAGCAGCAATTGTCGTCAAGCCTTATTTGCCACAAATGACTCGTTCCGAACTTTGTGCAATCCTCTCCTGCTGTTTTGGAACCGCCGCTTCATCAACTTTAGCAATTTACGTCAGCTTTCTCAAGCCTGTATTTCCAAATATTTTAGGACATTTAGTTTCAGCCTCAATTATCGCCATTCCCGCTTGCTTTGTCCTGTCCAAGATTTTAGTGCCGGAGACAGGAGTACCGCTGACAATGGGCGGTATCCCCAAGGAAAATCCTAAGCCCCAAGGCCACGAGTTCATCGGCGACGAAATTAGAGATAATGACGGTGAGATCCGCAAACAAGAGACAGTTGGCGGAGAACCAATCGAACGAGTTAGCCCTTTGGATGCAGCGATAATTGGCGCATTGGACGGTGTGAAAATGTCAGTAGCCATTGCCGCTGTTTTGATTTTAATCTTGGGCTTAGTTTCCTTAATCAATCAATTCTTTGGCTGGCTGGCAGTTTTACCTGCTCCCATCGGCACAATCTTTAGTTTTGTTACCCTGCAAAACATTCAAGGAGTCTTATTTTACCCGCTAACCTTGTTAACCGGAGTTCCCCTTGAAGATTCCTGGGTAGCATCAGTAATCATCGGACGGCGGCTGTTAGAAACCGCGATTCCGCCTTATCAAAGTTTAGCAGAAGCGGCGGCAAAAGGACTAATTAGCGATCGCACAGTTTTGATTGTCAGTTACGCCCTTTCCGGCTTCGCCCACCTAGCATCCGTTGGCATATTTGTCGGCGGCACAATCGCCCTAATTCCCTCCCGCCGCAAAGACATTTCCGAACTCGGTTGGAAAGCATTATTTGTCGGCACTTTAGCAACAATGATGATTGCCTGCATCGCCGGCTTATTTGACACCGGAGACGCGAGCATTTTAGGCGCTAAGGCCGCCCCTGCTGCCCCGATAACTGCCCCCGCTTCCCCGAAACCGCTGGCATCCCCCGCCGCGACTTCCAAGCCGTTAGTTGCTCCAGCAATTGCCAGCCCGAAGCCTTCGCCCAAGGGTGAGAAAGTGGCTCCTAAAGCTCAAGAATCTCCTAAATCTGAATCGAATAAAAGTCCTTAATATCTACCAGGGACTCGTAGGGGCGGGTTCACCCACAATATTTGTCAATTATTGACAATCTCTAAAACCCGCCCTCACCCAGCAGTAAATCCCGGACTACTGTATGAAATAGTTTGACATAGTTGATCAATTATTGACAATCTATAAAATTGGCTATCATTTAACAATAAATCCCAAGTTACAGTTATATTTTTGTATTGGATAGAAATCCAGGTTGATGTAGTTTATTGGTTGTGTGGGGGCGGGTTTATGTAGGTTATTGATGGGAGTTAAATATTGTTGGTGAACCCGCCCCTACGAGTCCGTGATAGATAAGATTGTTTTTTTGCAGATTAACTGGTTCCAAGGCTCTGCCTTGGAACCGATATTCAGAAGCTCTGCCTCGACTGGAAAAAAGGAGGCAGAGCCTCCGGATCTGCGTTACCAGGCAGAGCCTAGTAACGAGTAGTAAATTCCCTCTTCCTTCTTCCCTCTTCCCTCTTCCTTCTTCCTTCAACTATGAATCCCGAACCAGAAATTCGCCGCCTGTTAGATGTGATGCCCGCTTCCGGTCGCATGACGTGTAAAATTATTAATAAGCCTCAACAATCGACGGTGATTGATTGCGATTTTCCTTTACCTTGGCATCAATCTCGCCCGATTTATATTAATTTTGATTTGTGGCGGCTGCTATCTAAGCCGCAGCGGGATTTACTGCTATTGCGAAATGTGAGTTTTTTGGGAAATTTTAAGTGGTTTAAAGCGGATATTTATCAAGGTGCGGCTGTGGCGGGAATTGTCGGCACTGTTGTAGAGTTGTTGCAGGGTGATGCGATCGGAATTGCGATCGCCGGTGGGTTGACTGGATTGGCGATGACTCGAATTTGGCGCGACAATCGCAGTTCGCAAGTAGAGCTAGATGCTGATGAAACGGCGATTAGAGTCGCGGGAAGGCGTGGTTACAGTGAATCTGAAGCGGCGGGACATCTGCTGGGGGCGATCGAAGCTGTGGCTCAAATTGAAGGGCGCAGTTTGGATTTTAATGAGTTGATTCGGTGTCAGAATTTAAGGGCGATATCGGGTATTTCGGCGGTGGGCGTGCCCGATAGTGTCAGGCAAGATTGAAAATACTATTTCATAAACAATTGCGTGTCCTTGGAAGAAATCATGATGGCAATTGATTGTTATATTTTCAATACGCTTGGGTTAACCCTTTTTTGTCATTGCGAGCGTCTTAGCAAAGCAATCGCAGTATATATTTTTCACACTGTTCTATCTCCAGGACTCTCTTATCAGAACCGTATTATATATCTCAATACGGTTCAGTTAACAAGGTAATTGCTCGCCTGTCTCAATTAATTGAGAAGTATCATAGTCTTTGCGATTGCTTAGCTAAGAGCTCGCAATGACATACTTCGCTAACTATATCTGCTACTCAACTCTTTCCCTGACAATCCGAATACTCTCCCATGCAGGTATCCGACCCGCTTGTCGCTCATCTAGTAATACCAAGTAAACGTAAAGTGGGTAGATTTCATTGAGACTCTTTAGATAGTTACTGCTAATAGCTTCACTTTCTTGACCGCTTAACTTAATTGTATTGAGCGCCTTTTTATTTTTGGAGATTACCTCATAAGTTGCTGACAAGAAACGATAGATAACAAGAATAGAAAGCAGAGGAAAGTATAAAAGAAAATTACTGCTTTTGCTTGTTTCAATTGCTTTAAACTGGGCTTCAAGGTCGCGGTTGAGGACGCGGTTGAGGTCGCGGTTGAGGTCGCAGTAGAGGTCGCGGTGAAGGTTGCGGTAGAGGTCGCGGTAAAGGTCGTGATTGAGGTCGCGGTTGAGGACGAGTTTGAGGACGAGTTCGTGGTCGCGGTAGAGGATGAAGTTGAGCTCGTAGTCGAGAATGAGGTTGAGGTCGCGGTTGAGGTCGGAGTTGAGGTCGGAGTTGAGGACGCGGTTGAGGTCGGAGTTGAGGTCGGAGTTGAGGTCGGAGTTGAGGACGCGGTTGAGGTCGCGGTTGAGGTCGCGGTTGAGGTCGCGGTTGAGGTCGGGTTTGAGGTCGGGTTTGAGGTCGCGGTTGAGGTCGCGGTTGAGGACGCGGTTGAGGTCGAGGTTGAGGTCGAGGTCGAGGTCGAGGTCGAGGTAGATGTCGAGGTCGCGGTCGCGGTTGAGCTTGAGAACCAAAACCTCAGCTAATTTCTGTTCCCAAGTTTGCTTCTGTCCTGTTTCTATTCCTGCAAGGATTCGCTGTTTTCCATCAAAACACCAGCATCCTAATTGTTTTTCTGTAACTGGATGCTCCTCTACTTCAGCTAGAGTTGGCAGTCTGTACTTAAATCCCAATGCAGATTGCTGCTGAGTTAACCATTCACAAAACTCCTCAGCATCACTAGATCGTACTCCAGTAATGGGTTTTTGAGCATCTCCTGGCGGAAATCTGTAACTTTTCCAATGGTCAGGTTGACGATGTTCATCTGCTTTCAGATTCTCATCAATAAAAAGCTGATATTCGGCGCAGGTGATGTAACTCATGTCAATTTCGACATTCTCATCAATCCGCAGTAGATTTTGCAGACGCCTGGATAACAACACGTTAGCTGCTAAGGTGAATCTTTCTGTCATCGACTTTCCAAATCTGTGTTTAACTTTTCTTGCAGTTGTTGCCGAACGTCGGGATTTACACTCAACGCCTCGTCCAAGCAATCATAGGCGAGTGCCATTTCCTCAACAGATGGAGATGGCATCGCCAAGATTGCACGAATCAGATTGCTAGCATTACTCTGCGCTGCATAAAGACGGATAGTTTCAGCCCACCAAGATTGATTAATATTTCCGATTAACAGACTCTCTTGGTTCGATTCCTTAATCTGAACCGCTGCTAAATATTCCTGGAAACTCAAATGAGCAAATTCATAAACGCCTACTTCTTTTTCCACTAACAACCCACTCACATCCCGAATTTGCTGGATAAAACTCTCTGAATTCGTACCGTTACCAGCTACATTTGCCAGCTTGTCTGTAATCCAATCAATTCCATCGGATAGCTGGAAATCGCGAGTTTTTTGCTGCATTAATTCAAATGCCAGCACTTGCAGAACAGATTGCTTTTGCGTGGCTGTTAGTGTATCCGCAATATTTTTAGCTCTTTGTCGCTTTTCTAGTAAAATCTGGCAAATTTCTTTGTAAAGTTCTACCCGTTTTCCCGGCAAGGCGCTACCGCGACGGTGGACTGTGGCAATCATTGTTAGCAGTAAAGGATTCACCGCCATGTCCGCCAGAGGTTTGCTATTCTTAATCCGCTGAATTAAATCATCAGCTTGTTGTTTTGCCTCTGCCCGCACTCCCTTATCATCTTGTCCAGCGCGACTCATCACCTCTGTTTCCAAATACCAGCTACCAATAAACTGCTGCATCTGTTTTAGGTTAAATGGTTGCACTTCTAAGACAGTCACATCTTGTTGCAACCGCGCAGTTTTATAACCAAAAGGTCGAGAAGTTAAAATAAAAGCTGTGTCCGGGTATGCCCCCATCTGTTCGTCTACCCAACGACTTACTTGCTGGCGCTGGGATTCATCCGCCACTTCATCCAATCCATCTAACATTACCAAACATTGGTTTTGACGTAATTTTTCGGCAAACCAGTTAGGCGGTGGATTCATCAGTGGATATTTTTGGTGCTGCTGCTGTACCTGCTGAGTAATTAACTCTGCCAGAGGCAGTTGATGATTGTTCACAATTTCCTGACGCACATCTCGGAGATACAACAATATCGGAATCAGTTTCGGCGCTTTCCGATGCACTTTCCGCTGTTGCTTTGTGGCATAAGTCTGGGTTAAATATCTCAAAACCGTAGTTTTCCCAGAACCGGGTGCGCCCAACACTGCCATGCGCCGCAATGCCGGATTCTTATCTATCGCTGCTACAAAACTCCAAATTTGTGTTTCATTTGAGTTGTTTCCTTCATCCTTTAGTGGCTGAATCATTTTGTGACTTGTATTCGCTGCCTCTGTTGCAGCAATTTTGAGCGGCACAAATACTTTTTGCAACTTCAGAGTTCTGTCTCTATCCAATCCCTGTGTTTGATAGTCTCGACAGATATAAGTCAAGCCCTTGTAATATTCCCGCTGAAAAGGTGAGGTTGAATCTTCAATTTTATTCCAAATCCCGTCTGCAAAACTATCTGCAAGTTGCTGTCTCTTTGCCCTAAACTTCGGTGCAAGTTGGTTAGTAACTGGGATGAGAAACTTGATGAGATGGATAAACAACATCACAATTACAGTCACAACCAAAGCTAAAAATGATGCTGTCCATTCCCCCCTCAGTATGAAATACAACATTACTGCCAGTCCAAAACCGGGCGGAAACCATACCAATCTGTTCTGCCATTGTCTCGGTAAAAGCAGTACGGGTGGCAGCACAGTCCCCAAACCAAACATCACGAGAGATGTATAAAAAACTACTGGGCTGAATTCAGCAGCTATGTAGTTCCCCTTCAAGAGTCCGAACAGGATGCCACCTCCCAGCAGGGGTAAAAAACCAACAAGCCAGTTTTGATTCCCAGGTGTTGCACTCGGCTGAGACTGACTGGATATAGCAGTGAAGATGAAAAGTGCCAATAGACACACTACAGTCAGTCCGAGTATCAGGGGGTCTGATATTTTTAAGTCTTGTTTACCCGGTAGTTGGTTGATCAGCCAACCCAACAAACCATTACTGAGTATCAACAGCAACGGTAGCAGCAAATTTTGGAGAAATCTGGACATAAGCGATCGCATTTAAAAGCTTGTTGTATCCAATTTTACGCGATCTGAGCGATCGATATCACGAAGGTTCCCTAACGTACTTATTTTAATCAAAAGCGCGATCGATTTTTTTTAGGGATTTTATGCAAGCGACGCACCCTACAACTATGACCTAGAACAATGATAAACTTGATATTCATACCCATCTACACCCGGAAACTGGCGCGATTCAAGCTGACATTTTTGTGCTGCTAAGTTGACAGGTGCGCGAAAATTTACTAACCACAAATCTAGCGGACGTTCTAATTGACTGAGTGTCTGATCGAGTATCCCCGCCACAATTTCCGGCGCATCCCTTCTCTGCTTAACTAAAAGAAACCGTGGAGAATCAAAGGCTTTAACTTCTTCCTTCTTCCCTCTTCCTTCTTCCTTCTTCCTTCTTCCTTCTTCCTTCTTCCTTCTTTCCCATTCCAATCCTATCCCCATCAATTCTCCTATTTCTACATGAGTATTTTGAGTAGTGGCAATTAACACGGGAACTTTCGAGACTTCGCGGATAATGGGAATTAAAAGGTCTGGTTTGTAATATTTGCGATAGCCGAGATTGGAATTTACTGTGATACCGCTGACAAAACCCATTGCTAAAATTAGCATGACTGCTTTTTTGCCAGAAATTTCTACGGCAGGTAAATTAAACCATCGACTTTTGACTGTAGGTGTGCTATAAATAACTGCTAAGATTGCTCCTAACAATAAGATCGCGCCGGGAAAGTAGACAAAATTGTATCGAGGGCCGCGAGTTAGGTCAATTCCTAGAATGTATGCAAAGCTGAAAAATAGGAAAATTGCTCCTAGTACAAATCCGCCGAAAATCACAGTACCTAAATGAGTATTTGGCGTTTTTAAGGAATTTTTAAGAGCGTTTGGCAGCAGGGGAAGTGCCCAAAGCAAAAATATTGCCATGCCGATCGCAGATCCAGCCACTACTGCCAAATTTGAGGATTCCACCGGCAGCAGCGACACGACAGTGATCCATCCAGCTAAAGCTTGAACAATCGGATTGATCCCATCTAATAATGTGCGATCGCCACTGACAATCCAATTAGTTAGTTCACTGCCGTATTTATTTGACGAAAATACCGGCAGCCAAACTAAACCGCCAGCTAAAGTCCCCAGCGCTACTGCGACAAGCCGCCAGATAATTTGAAATTGCCAAATATTCGACTGCTGATTATTTGAAGTTGCCAATTTCTGATTAAATTGCAGCCAAATTACAGCAATTAAGGCGATGGTTTCAGCACACAAAGTCAGCACGAAAAAGTAGTGAGAAGCAATTCCTAAACAGTTGACAACTATCCAAAGCAGCAGCGCCCAAATAGGCAGCGGAGCGCGCTGTTGCAGTTTTTTAGCAGCTAAGGTCAAGCAAAAAAGAGAGGCAATAACTAATAAGATTCCTAAAGTATAATGGCGGGCTTCTTGAGCGAGATAAATGCCGTAGGGAGAAACTGCCATCATTGCGGCCGCACATTGACCGACTAAACGAGAATTGAATGCAAATTTGCCTAAAAAATAGATGGCGGGTACTGAAATAACGCCCAATAATGCCGGCAGCGATCGCCCAATCCACACTAAACTATCGTCAGTCGGCCCAAAGAACCGCATCCACCAGTGGGCTAGCATAAAATATACTGGCGGATGGTTGCTTTCTAGCAGCAAATGGTTTAAGACATCTGCAATGCCAGCATCGGGACGAAATTGCAATGGTTGTAGTAGAGTCGAAAGTGCGATCGCGCGATCGATCGGCACTCCGCGAAAACTGTTGCCCAAACTAAACACCAGAGTCGAAAACTCGTCCGTCCACAGCGGTTTCGAGTCCAAATTGGCAAAACGCAGCATTAGGGCGATCGCCATCCACAGCAAGAGCAACAACAGTTGTTTATTTTTAATCATCAATTCAGTCATTCAAAGGTCTTGGGAAGAACAGTTATTATAGTTGATAATTGACAGTTAACAGTTGATAGTTGCTAGTTGCTAGTTGTTAACTATCAACTGTTTAAAACCCTCCCTGACAACTGCCAACTGCCAACTGCCAACTGCCAACTGCCAACTGCCAACAGTCAACTGTCAACAGTCAACTGCCAACAGTCAACAGTCAACTGCCAACAGTCAACTGTCAACTTCCGTCACCCGCCAGCTCAGCTTCATATTAATCCAGAAATTCCACAGAGTCACGACTGCGATCGCAATTAAAGTCGCCAAATATTCATTCATCCCCAAAATATTAAACATCACATTAACCAGCAGCACATTCAAAATCAAACCCATCAAGCAAATTGTATTAAACTTCAACAGCCGTTTCAAGCGCTGCTTCATTCCCGGCTGCCGCTTAGAAATATCCCCAAAAGTCCACAAATCATTCCAAAAAAAGTTACTGATAATTGCCAATTCAGCAGCAAGAATCAGACTGCGAGTCAGCTCCAAATTGAATATCTCGCGCAGCACGTACAAAACCGCCATATTCACAAACACGCCGCTGAAACCCACAAGGCCAAACCGCAGAAACTTACCCATCGGCCAGCGGGCAAACCGCAATATGAGCAAATGCCGCAAATACTCAATATACTGTTTCCCAGTAACTTTGCTCTCGCCTGCTTTCCGCTCCTGAAACACGTAACCAACTTCTCCAATCCAGCGGATATCCCCCCTCCCGAGCACTTCAATCAAAATTTTGTAACCGGCAGGATTCATGGTTTTACCGGCAACGCAACTGCGGCGCACCATAAAATAGCCACTCATCGGATCGGAAACTCGGCCCACCACTCCCGGTAGTACGATCAATCCGACTATTTGAGCTCCCCGTGACAACAATCGCCTGACAACGCTCCAGTCGCTCACCCCGCCCTCGTCAACGTGGCGGCTCGCAGCGGCCAAATCGGCTCCCCGCTGAATTTCTGATAAAAGCTGCAACAGCGTCTCCGGGGGATGCTGCAAGTCGGCATCGATCACCCCCAAAACCTCGCCCCTAGAGGCTTGCCACCCGCGAATTACGGCGGTGGAAAGTCCCCGCTCGTCTGAGCGCCGCATCACGCGCAAGTGCGGATATTCGGCTGTCAAGGACTGGGCAACTTCCCAGGTGCGATCGGGACTGTTGTCATCGACTACAATTAATTCGTAGTTGCCGGGAATCACGCCATCGAGCAATTGGCTCAATTGTTCCACAATACTCTTGACATTCTTGCACTCGTTATAGGTCGGAATGACGAGGGAAAAATAAATGGGCGGTGTGTCTGCGTCTGTAAAAGTTGAACCGAAAGTCGGTACAACAGGAATTTGCAAAGGCCCAGACGGCACTGTCAAGACCTGATTTGCTTGGTTGATGCCCATAATTTCAGTTTCCAGAAAGTCAATCAGGGTTTGGTAGTAGTTGAGATTTTAGAATATCGTTTCTCTCTAATTGATTCGTTAAAATATGAAAACGCCTTAATTCTAGGCAGTAATTCTGTAGTTGAGTTAAAAAGAAAACTGTGGATGCAATTCTCGATCGCGCTTTACAAGGTTACAACATCTCTACCGCCGAGGCATTGGTACTTTTGCAGCCAAGAGATCCAGAGGATCTCGCCCAAATTCAAGCAACCGCTGACTTGCTGCGCCGCCGACAATCAGGGGATACAGTCACCTATGTTATAAATCACAATATTAATTTTACTAACATTTGCGAGCAGCATTGCAGTTTTTGTGCGTTCCGCCGCGACGAGGGAGACGAGGGCGCATTTTGGTTAGATGCAGCCCAAATTCAGGAGAAGGCAACTGATGCAGTGCGACGGGATGCGACGGAAATTTGTATGCAGGGCGGCTTAAATCTTCAAGCTAAACTGAACGGCCAATCTTTGCCTTATTATCTGCAATTGGTAAAAACTATTAAAGATAAGTTTCCGCAGTTGCACTTGCACGCTTTTTCGCCGCAAGAAATAGAATTTATTGCCAGACAAGATAATCTGAGTTTCAGTTATGTAATTTCTGCTTTGCAGGACGCCGGAGTTGGTTCGATGCCGGGAACTGCGGCGGAAGTTCTCGACGATGCGGTGCGGAGGATAATTTGCCCGGAAAAACTAGATTCGGCAACTTGGTTAGAAATTGTAGGAACTGCTCACCGTCTGGGTTTGCCGACAACGAGCACGATGCTTTGCGGGCATATTGAGACGGCCTCTCAGCAGGTTTTGCATTTGGAAAAAGTGCGATCGCTCCAACAAACAGCAATTAACAACAACTATCCAGCGCGCATCACAGAATTCATTTTACTGCCCTTTGTCGGACAGGATGCACCGGCTCCTTTACGCAGTAGAGTCGGCCGCGATCAACCAGTTTTAGCAGATACATTGTTACTCACCGCAGTATCTCGAATCTTTTTGGGAAATTTGATTTCCAATCATCAGCCAAGCTGGGTAAAATTGGGTTTAGCAGGAGCTACAGAAGCCCTGACATGGGGCTGCAACGACATCGGCGGCACTTTGATGGAGGAGCACATTACCACGATGGCCGGTGCGGTTGGCGGCAGTTGTCAGTCTGTGGAAGATTTGCAGAATGCGATTCGTTCTTTGGGGCGGGATTATCAGCAAAGAGATACAATTTATCGACCTTTGGGGGTTGACAATTTGGCTGTAATAAGTTAATAAATTCGCAATAAATTGGCGGTTGAAACCGCTGCTATACAAACAATGTCCGCCTCCGCGGACTAAGAAATAATTAAGCTGAACATCTCGGCCGGGGCGGGTTTACTGGAGCGATCGTTTTCATTATATATCTAAGCGAACCCGCCCCTACAGGAATTACGGTCGATCGCACATTTGACACTTCAATCCAACCGAATTAACTTGACTAACAAACTCATGATTTCTCCTTGTTCCGGTGTAATAATGATGCGATTGTCGGGAATGGCGATGGGATGCGTCCAACGAGCAACTTCCGCGTAGCGCAAGGCGTGGAGTTGGTGGATTGTGCGCCGTACTCCCAGCGGCGAACCGATGATGACATGACGGATGGATTCGCGATTATCGGCCTCAAAGCTTTGGTTGGTTAAAACTTGGGGCGATACTTGGTTCGATGCGGAATCTTGCAGCATAGTTTTGACAAACAATTTGGGATAGGTTTGATGCTTTGTAACGGTAAAACCGCGTACAATGACAGATTGAAGAAAAGACAACAATTCCCCTACAGCACAAGTTGCGGTTCTGGTGCTGTCTAATCTTTATTGGCTTGAGTCTAAATTAGTTTAGGGCAGATGTCAATTATTTTAGGCAAAATCTAAAGTATTTAATATAAGTTAACAAATAGCCTATGGGAATCTCAGAAAGAGCCGATCGATCGCCCTTAATGCGATTGAGAACTCAGCGGTTTATGACTCAAAAGCAGCTAGCAGAAGCACTTGGCGTTACGGAAGCGACGGTAAGCAACTGGGAATCGGGGCGATCTGTACCGAAGCTAACGCCTGTGCAATACAAGAAGTTGCTAGAGATTCTGCAAATTACCTCTGCTGAATTACCAGACCAATTTGGTTATCCGAGCGATGCTGATGGATAGAATTCATATCATTTTTGTTATTCCCTTTCATCGTTTCAACTTAACCAGAAATATCGCTTAACCCGAAATACCGCCAGGGGTTTAAACCCCTGGCGGTATTTCGGGTATAACGTGTTTGATTTTGATAACTGATCACCTACTTTGAATCTCTACAAACTTCTGAAAGAGGGGTACTTGAAAACGATAACCTTCTTCAGTCACCTCCAGCACTTCTTTCTCCACAAGTCTCTGCCACGAACGACTTTCTCTTACCGCTAAAACTGGTTCATTGATTAATTTATGCAAAAACTCTCGTTCTGATTCCGTTAATTCTTGATAGCGTTCTCGAAATGCAGCCCCCCCTTGTTCCAAACTTGTGAGAATTGCAGCCTGCACGTTTTCTGCTGCTAATTGCTTTTGTTTTTCCTGATTTAACCGGGCATTTTCTCTGTTTATTGCATTCAGGCTATCGACAAGTACGCGACACATCAGTTGTACATAATAAGGCTGACACCGGGTTAAGTAAATAATTTCATCAATGGCGCCCTCTGTATAAATGTCGGGAAAATCATCAATAGGATTCCGAATTAAATCTCGCGCCTCTGATTCCTGCAAATACGTCATCCGTAAAGATTGTGTATTAATCAAATAATCGTTCCAATAAGGATTTAGTTCGTCCAAAGTATGGGAACCGCTGAATAGCAATATCCAATTAGCGCGGTTCTGCAAAATGTAGCGCAAAAAGTTCAGGGGCGATCGACTTCCGGTAATCATTACAACTTCCTCCAACCGCTCAAACTCGTCCAGACACAACAAAAATCGCTTTCCGGGCGCCTTTTTTTCGATTTGCCCAAACCATTTTTGCAAAGCCATAAACGGTTCTGTCTTTAGCGATTCTCTGTCAATGGCGGGTAATTGAAAATTGCGGTTGCGCCGCGCCTCTTCCACAATTGCATCAGCGATAAACTCGGCTAAACCGCTCAAGGTTGTTGTCATTGCTGCACCCTGAAAGTCGATCAACAACGGCACTAATTCTGAGCCAACTTTTTGAGGTAAAAACTTGAGGGCGGAGGTTTTTCCAGTGCGACGGCCTCCATACAGCAATAATACAGGTGGTTGAGAGGAACGAGCCAAAGACTCGATTTATCGAAATACATCCAAACGCCCTTTGAAGCGACTGCTAGAATTTTCTGGGTTGAGGGCTGGCCCAGCGACATAAACTTGCGGGATTTCTGCTGAATCTAAAGCTGCTTCCTCTAGAGTTTTTCGGGATGTTTCTAAGATATCCAGCCACCGCTGCACAATGCTGCCAAAGCTAGTTGCTAAAGCTGGATTTTTGCCAAAAACCAGACTGTTTCGCAAACCATTAAGTTTTTTCAAAGGTGTGGCCAGCATTTCATATTGAAGGTAGGCAGAACGTAAGGATTCAGGTAAAAAATAGTTGATTGAGAGCCGAAAAATATGGTAATGTAGTCAGATGAGCGAAAAGCCAGAG